>JABABO010000195.1 GCA_014238195.1 Kordiimonadaceae bacterium
ACTCTGAGATTGACGGGATTTTCCACCTCTGGCAAAACCCCCTATGTTAACGACGGCTTTGGCGTCCAAAGATATACGTAAACAGCCTAACGGTGTCCGGTGTTTTTTATAAGCCCATAAATATTTCTGCGTCGTAACAGACAGAGAAGCTTTTGCAGCGCATTCGCACTAGATTTTTTAGTTTCATTCGCCCTTTTTTTTCGTGTCTTCAAGGGCAGTAGAGTATTAATATTTTGTTAAAGTAGAGATAAAAAATCAATTCTAAATAATGGGGGGAAACGAAAAAAAGTCTTGACACCACTAGGCGGAAAAGCGAAACGTTTTGTACACTTTTTACGCAAAACGAGAAATGAAATGTTAGACAGACTTAAAGGGCTTGAAAAAATTCTAATGAATAATACCGTATTAGAGCATTGGTTTTCTCCAATGACACAGGCTCTAGAAAATGTCCGAAACCCCAAAAATAAATTCTCTGTACTGAGCATGCCCACGTTCCTTCTTGTCAGTTGTATCCGCCAATTGAATAATACAGGAACGCTTCGAGCGCACCTGCAGGATCTCAAGCATATGGAGGAGGATGACGTAGAACACGCACCTGTTGCTCGCTCAACCTTTTCTGATGCATTGAGCAACAAAACCCGTTTAAGCATAACTGAGCACGCTTGCAAGGTTTTGTATCAGGCCGCGAAAAAACAACTGCCTGATCGATTGGAAACACTCAAAGGCATAGGAGATAGAGATGTGTACGCAATGGATGGCTCCTATCAGCCCGAGTCTTGCCACTTTTACAAAATCACACCGAGCCAGGGCGGTACAGATAGCTCCAAGGGACATTTAAAGCTCAACGTATTTGATCTTCGCTCAGGGCTACCCGTTGATATGGACATTGATATCAGTTCGATATCGGAGATTCGATTCGTCAAAGAACGGTGGAAAAATAGTGACTTAACCACTCAAAAGAACTCTCTGTGGGTTGTAGACCGAGGCTTTATTGATGCCGATTACTGGGACCTACGGAAGCAGAAGCATGGGGTAACTACAATTACACGAATGAAATCCAATTTGAATTATACCGTTTCTACGTCAGTAAAGGTGACAAGCAGCAATAAAAAACAAGGTGTAAAAAAAGATCAGTTGATTCATTTGGACAGCTCAGGAGAGCCGTGGAGACTTATTAGGTACAAAAGTTATACGGGTGAAACTTATGAATATCTGACGAATGACTTAACCCTGAACGCTGGGGTCATTGCGTTTCTTTATCATCGGCGCTGGGATGAAGAAAAATATTTTGATAATCACAAGAATGATATGGCTAATGCAAAAGCATGGGGGAAGAGTGAAACGGCGATTAAGCAGCAGGCCATCATCGGAATGATTACCTTTATTTTAACCCGCCTATTTAGCCACAAACAAGCCGAGAAATTTGGTATGCCAACGGACGGAACAACGCAAGAAAAGAGACACCTCAAGAAGCAGGAAGACTACGTTAACGGGAGCCTAAAAGATCAGTTTCGCGCATTCCACACTAATTTGTCTAAGATAACGAAACAAGTTTGGAGGTTTCTGAAAAGTTGCATGCTCAAGAAAAACCGTCAGAAGCTATATGAGAACCATCTGAAGCCAATGATGGCAGGCTACCTATAAATTTTACCGGACACCGTTATCTTCACCTAAGGATTCAGGGTTTAGCGATGGCACCAATATATCTATTTTTTTGGTTCATCGTAGATCTGTGTAATCGCTACGGAGCCATTTCTAAGCTACCGCAGTAAAATAATATACTGTTTCTAAATCCAGAAAATGAGCGATAACCTCGGGCATTTGATTTCACCGTCTGAATTTTTGAATTTAATCCCTCTGCCGCCGCATTGCTAATACCATGTGTAAAGTAGGTCAGAATATTATCTAAGTGCGTTTTGATCATTCTAGCTTTTGCTTTAATTGGTTCCAGCCTGCTTCTGATTGCCCACGAATACCAATCATTGAAGTGTTGCTCAGCACCGCCAGCATCACTGTAATCCCAAAAACCTCGGAACAACTCTTTTATAGCCCAGGCTCTGGCAACTTTTAAATCAGATTTTTTAAGCTTTTCAAAACGATCGACATGCTTTTCTTTTAAGTTTTCTTCGTTTGTTAACCATAAAAATTTGCTGCCTACCAATACACTATCGCCCTCCGTGAACAGCGTCTTATTTTCTTTTCGCCGCACTTGATCAACAGCTTCGTTCAGGTGCTGACTGATATGAAAGCGGTCGTGAACTATATCAGCCTGCGGCAGCTTATCTGCCACGGCATTGGCGTAGGCTTTCCACATATCTAGCGCTACAGCCGTTACCTGTTTTTGCTGAGACTCAGTCAGCCCCTGCTCTATCAGCGACTTGCAGGCAGCTTCGGTACGCTCTTCCACGACATCCAAAACGCGACTACCGTTAAGGTCAACTAGCGAACTAATATAGCGGTGGCCGGAGCGAAACTGTTTTTCATCGATACCGATATAAGGGATGGCTTCTTCTTTGCGCCGCGACAATCCTCGCTCAACCGCCCGCTTTTTTATCGCTTCTACTTGGTGCCAGTTCAGACCAAGTAATTTGCGCGCTTCTTCGACGCTGCGAGCCGCAATCAATACCCGCACAGCAAAGGCTTCAAACAGCAGCGTAAAGCGGCTGTTTTCTCCGGCCCAAGGTGCTTTGAGACTTTTAGCTCCATGATCTTTGCAGCGCACCCTGGGCAGCTTGCAATGTAATTGCGTAGCAAACTGCATGGTATCAAGATGCCGCCAAGTGCGCTCCTTACGGTCGTCATGCTTAGGAGAAATTACCCCGCATTCAGGGCAGGCGCCTTTGTCATCCGTATACTCAATGATGACATCAACTTTCTGCGCCACCAGGTCGAGATCAACACTGCTGATTTCCCATGGACTATTTATTCCAAGCAACAATCCATAATGATCTTCGATTTCCACAACACTAATCCCCGCTAGTAATTTCTTGATATTGGCGATATTTTACCCTGAAATCACACAAATCTACGAAGAGCCATATTAAAAGACCTAAGATCTAAACTGTA
>JABABO010000391.1 GCA_014238195.1 Kordiimonadaceae bacterium
GCTGTGGTCAAGAAATAGATCATTTTGGAAACCAGCGTAAATCAGGTCATCACCCAGCCAGCCGAACAAAAGGTCCGCGCCAAGGCCGCCCTCGATGGTGTCATTACCAGTATTACCGCCCATAGTGTCATTGCCCAAACCGCCATCGACATAATCATTCCCAGGAAGCGCCGACAGCACGTCTTCATCACGGCCATATTCTAATATATCATCAAACGGTGTTGGGGTTGTTTGGCCTTCAGATAAGCTAGCTGTTGGTTTTGTTGAATGGTCGTCAGACTGGTTTATGGTGGTCTTTGTTTCAGCTAACGAGATGGGGCCGCCAAAGATTATGTAGGTTTCCCCTGAAGTTTTACCGTTCGGGTCTGCTGTTGGGGCGCCAATTATAAGATCCGCATAGCCATCGTTGTTGACATCCCCAACACCAGATACAGATTTGCCGCTTCTATCGCCATCCTTAGCGCCTTTGAGAGCGAAGCCATTTGACCCATCAAGGTCCTTGAGATTTATGTTTGGTGTAAAACCATTACTGGCGCCGAATAGCACATAGCTTATTCCTGAATCATCGACCTTTGTACCTGCTTCCCGAGCACCAATGATCAAATCATCATAACCATCCCGATTAATATCGCCTACCCCCGATACAGAATAGCCTGATTCGTCACCGTCATTACTACCAAGGATGGCAAAACCATTTGCGCCGTCAAGGCCGCTAAGGTTAATACCAGATGAGGTAAAGCTACTACCAGCCCCAAACACCACATAAGCGGCGCCGTGATCAGCAAAGCCATTCTCCCCAGCTTTTGGGGCGCCGATGATGATATCGCCGTAACCATCGCCGTTGATATCCCCAGCGCCTGAAACAGAAAAGCCAGTTTTGTCGAGATTTTGAATCCCATGAATGGCAAAACCATTATTGCCATTGAGTTCATTTACATTTATCCCATCATCTGTGAAACCACCGCTGGCCCCAAATACCACATAGCCAGCCCCTGCGTAAGCATCGCCATTTTTCGCGTAAGGTGAGCCAATGATAATATCGCCGTAGCCATCGCCGTTAACATCACCCGCAGCAGAAACATCATCAGCGCTTGTGTTTTTCCATCTACTGATACCAGTCAGTCTAAAGCCAGTGTTTCCATTACTCCATTCATCTAGGTTTATACCTGTCGCATCAAAAGTATCGTTTGGGCCACCAAACACCACATGGGCAGCACCATTCGCAAACCCAACGATCATGTCATCGAAGGCATCACCGTTAATATCACCCGCACTGGATACGGAAATGCCCTCATCGTCTCGCGGGCCACCAGTGAAGGTGAAGCCATTGTTGCCGTCTAAGTTGTTTAAATCGATTGAGGATAAATCAGGGGCACCAAAAACCACATAACCTTTCCCCTCTGGTGATTCCGGAAAGCTGAATGCGCCAATGATAAAATCATCATTGCCATCACCGTTTATATCACCAGCATTGGAAACGGACAAACCACTGCGCTCATAAGCCTTGAGCCCCATGATGATAAAACCATCATCGCCATTAAGGCCAGAAAGCTCAATGTTTGCATCAAAGCCACCACTGTTACCGAACACCACATAGCTTTCGCCTACATGCTGTTTATGCCCAGGCTGTGGAAATGTGAGGTAATCAACATTGTAAGCCCCAACAATAATGTCATCAAAACCATCATGATTAATATCGCCAGCGCCTGAAACAGACCAGCCGCTATAGTCAGATTCGTAACCACCAAGTAATGAAAAACCGTTCTTGCCATCGATGCTGGAAAGTTCATAACTTGGTTTATAATCCGTGACAGGTTCGATGCTATCAAAAGGATCGTCCGTAACAGTGATCGTAAGAGTGTGTTCTTGGCTGTCATTGGAGCCAGTATCTTTTGCGGTGATAGTGATGTTATAGATATTATCATTACCATCATCCACAGGGGCTTCATAGTCAGGTGTGCTTTTAAAGCTTAACTCACCCGTGCTGGTATCAATCGTGAAATCATCTGCATCAATGCCGCCTGTGATACTATAAGTAATGCCCACGTCAACATCACCAGTATCCAATCTAGCCTGAAGATTGAGAGCAAAATCTGTGATATTTTCCTCGACTGATATTTCAACAGGGTTATTAAAGAATATTGCCATGATTTTGGTTCCCGAGACGGTTTAGCACAATAAAAAACTATCTTTCTGTGAGCCAGATACCATAGATAGCGAATGTGATAATTTTAAGTTGTTTAATTTAACATTTTATTAAGTATTATGTCAAGCTACTTTAAAGCGTCTGGCGCTAGGTAAGGTATTGGCCTGTAGATTCTAAAGCGACCAGAGGCGATGGGCATAGTTTTTAAAATTATAGCGAGACCAATGAATAATGATTTCATTATTTATTGATCAGTCGAACCGTAATAAAAGCGAGACCAATGAATAATGATTTCATTATTTATTGATCAGTCGAACCGACACAAATACTTATAGCCAAATGAGGTGATCAATATTCACCGCAATTGGCTATATCGACGCACTCAGTGATAAAACGCTTTTCATGAGCAGGCAGGGGCGTTCTGATGTGAAATTTTTGCCCTAAAGATAAATTTAATTGCTATGCTAATAAAAAGGCTATTGCATCAATTTTGTATCCAGCGAGAAAACCATTATGCGTGAGATTGTTTTTGACACAGAAACCACAGGGTTTGACCCCCTTAGCGGTGATCGTTTGATTGAAATAGGCTGTCTGGAAATGGTTGATATGAGGCTCACGGATATGAAGCCTTTTCATGAATATGTCAATCCACGCCGTGATATCCCAGAAAGCGCCATTAAGGTGCACGGTATCACCAATGATATGTTGGTTGACAAACCTGGCTTTGAAGAAATCGGACAGGCGTTTCTTGATTTTGTGGGCGATGATAGCGTGCTTGTCGCCCATAATGCTGAATTTGATATGCGCTTTGTGAATTGGGAACTTGAAAACGCTGGTCTGCCAATTATTCCTGCAGACCGTTTTAAAGATACCTTGGCAATTGCGCGGACAAAATTTCCCGGACAGCCCAACAGCTTAGATGCTTTGTGCCGTCGTTTTGCTATTGAAAATGGGCACCGCACGCTGCATGGTGCCTTGCTTGACAGCGAAATTTTAGCAGACGTTTATATTGAATTGATGGGTGGCCGCCAAGCGGGTATGGACCTAAGCGTTAATGAAGCATCAGGCTTTATCCAGAAACCCAGAAAAGCCCGCCCACCAAGAAACTTTCCAGTAAGCAAAGCAGAAACCGAGGCCCATACACAGTTTTTAACCCAATTAAAAAACCCGTTATGGGCCCGTGAACCAGGTTAATTTAAGCTCTTAAAAAACCGCCCTAGCGGCACACCGATTGGGCAGTAAATATCTTTGCCTTGGTCACAATCATAAAAGCTAAAGGTAATGACATCTGCGCGGCCTGCGATGTATTTTTCACTGACATAACCAACATTATTTAAAACACGGCTGTCACTAGACCCATCACGGTTGTCCCCCATCATGAAATAATGGCCGTCTGGCACGACATATTGCCCTGTGTTATCAAGGCTGCCGTGGTCGCTTCGCTCATAAATCAAATGCGTAACACCACCTGGTAATGTTTCCCTGTATTCACTAACACTTCGCGGTATGCCCCGATAATCTGTGTATTTAATTTCGCGGATAAAGGTGCGTTTTACGATTTCGCCGTTGATGTATAAACGACCTAAATTCATTTGAATGCGGTCCCCAGGCATGCCGATCACACGCTTAATAAAATCAATATTATCGCGGTATGGCAGGGTGAAAACAGCCACATCACCCCGTTTTGGGGTTGTTTGAAAAATTTTGTTTTCGCTGATGAATTTTGGGTCAAAAGGGACGCTATATCGATTGTAACCATAAGCATATTTTGAAACGAAAATACGGTCGCCAACTTCTAACGTTGGTTCCATCGAGCCACTGGGTATATGAAAGGATTGCCACGCAAGCGTTGTGAAAATAAAAAGCATTACAGCCAAGAAAGAAATTTCTTTCAAAATAGATTTTAAACTTGAACTTTTCTTGGTGCCTTCGTTCATATTATTTTCCCGCCTAATCCTGATTGCCAATTATAGTGGCTTATATTATATATGCGCTTGTTTTACTTTGGCGCGTCTATAGCGCGTTTTTCAGCATATGGCGACAAAATATGTCAAAGTGAAGATCGATGGCATAAAAAACATTTTTGCAGACCTTGTCGCGGGATGTCTTTTTTGTTGTATTCTGAGGGGAAAGAGTGTGGTGAGAGAGCGGATCACCACAAAAACTTACTGTTTACCCATTGTTTTTCATGAAATTTTACAGATTTTTTCAGATTCTGCCATTCTGGGCTTGGCATTGGGCTTTGGCGTTCTTATATAGGCCGAGAAAGGCGTGTTGTGTGCATAAGTGAGCACTAGTGAACGAAACAGCACGTTTAAGAATAGTATTAACCCAGTGGGGTCGGTTTGTTAGTGCCTGTATGGGCTAGCATAATATAAATGACCTGCAGCTAAGGGAAAAGGATATAAAATGGGTAAAGTAATTGGTATTGATCTTGGAACGACAAATTCTTGTGTGTCGTTAATGGATGGCTCCAAGCCGAAAGTGATTGAAAATAGTGAAGGTGCGCGGACAACGCCGTCGATCGTTGGCTTCACGGATGAAGAAGAACGTCTTGTTGGTCAAAGCGCAAAACGTCAAGCCGTGACAAACCCTGAGGACACTTTGTTTGCCATTAAGCGTTTGATTGGTCGGACCTTTGACGATCCAACTACCAAAAAAGACATCGCAATGGTGCCTTATAATATCGTAAAAGCCGATAACGGTGATGCATGGGTGGAAGCCAAAGGCGAAAAATATTCACCGAGTCAAGTGTCTGCGATGATTTTACAAAAAATGAAAGAAACCGCTGAAAGCTACCTTGGTGAAGATGTCACCGAAGCAGTTATCACTGTACCAGCTTATTTTAATGATGCCCAGCGTCAAGCCACAAAAGACGCAGGTAAAATTGCGGGCTTAGATGTCCTGCGTATCATTAACGAGCCAACTGCTGCCGCCCTTGCATACGGCCTTGAAAAAGAAGATGGCCATACCATTGTGGTTTATGACCTTGGCGGCGGAACCTTTGATGTGTCTGTGCTTGAAATTGGCGACGGCGTTTTTGAAGTGAAGTCGACGAACGGCGATACGTTCCTTGGCGGTGAAGACTTTGATATGCGCTTAGTTGATTATTTCGCTGATGAGTTTAAAAAAGAAAACACCATTGATCTAAGACAAGATAAAATGGCGCTTCAACGGCTTAAAGAAGCTGCTGAAAAAGCCAAGATTGAGCTTTCGTCTTCAGCGCAGACCGATGTGAACTTGCCGTTCATCACCGCAGATGCGTCTGGCCCGAAACACTTACAGCTAAAGCTGACCCGCGCCAAACTTGAAAGCTTGGTTGAAGACTTGGTAAAGCGCACGCTTGAACCCTGCAAAAAAGCTCTAAAAGACGCGGGCCTGTCAGCGGGTGAGATCGATGATATCGTGCTTGTCGGTGGTATGACTCGCATGCCAAAAATTCAAGAAACTGTACAAAGCTTCTTTGGTAAAGAACCACACAAGGGTGTGAATCCTGACGAAGTTGTGGCAATGGGTGCAGCAATTCAAGCTGGTGTACTGCAAGGGGATGTCAAAGATGTTCTGCTTCTTGATGTGACGCCGCTTTCGCTGGGTATTGAAACACTTGGCGGTGTTTTCACGCGCTTGATTGAACGAAACACCACAATTCCAACCAAGAAAAGCCAAGTTTTTTCCACAGCTGAAGATAACCAAGGCGCTGTGACAATTCGTGTATTCCAAGGGGAGCGCGAAATGGCAGCGGACAATAAAATGCTAGGTCAGTTTGATCTGGTTGGCTTGCCGCCAGCGCCGCGCGGTATGCCGCAAATTGAAGTGACGTTTGATATTGATGCCAATGGTATTGTTAATGTATCAGCCAAGGATAAAGGCACGGGCAAAGAACAACAAATTCGTATTCAGGCGAGCGGCGGGTTAAGCGATGATGACATCGAAGCAATGGTGAAAGACGCAGAAGCAAATGCAGAAGCCGATAAAGCCAAGAAAGAGCTTGTTGAAGCCAAGAACCAAGGTGAAGCGCTGGTGCATTCAGCTGAAAATAACCTTTCTGAGCATGGTGACAAAGTTTCAGAGGAAGATAAAGCAGCGATTGAAACGGCACTGGCTGATTTAAAAACAGCCTTGGAGACTGAAAACCCTGAAGATATTAGGGAAAAATCAGAAGCACTGACCCAGGCTTCTATGAAACTTGGTGAGGAAATTTACAAAGCAAGCCAAGCAGAAGCGGGTGCAGCAGGCCCTGATATGGGTGATGCTGGTGCGGGTTTTGGCGGTGACGGCGATGCCGCTGCTGCTGCTGCGAAAGCTGCTGATGCAGATGATGTTGTGGATGTCGACTTTGAAGAAGTTGACGAAAACGATAAAAAATAAGCGCGGTACACTTTTTGTGTGCACTGTGTGATCAGTTTATGGGCGCTTCCCTTGTTTGGCACAGCCAGTGTAACAGGGGTAGCGCCTAATCTATAAAAAGGCTTATTCACAAAAGACTTTGATAATAAATGAGTGTATAGGTTTGCTGGTAAGCTGTTTGATGAAGGAAATGTTGCGTGTCAAAACAAGATTATTATGACTTGCTAAGTGTTGGTAAAGACGCAGATGAAGCAGGCTTAAAGAAAGCCTTTCGTAAACTTGCCATGCAATATCATCCTGACCGTAATCCAGGTGACACAGCAGCCGAGAAAAAATTTAAAGAAATTGGCGAAGCGTATGATGTTTTAAAAGACCCTGAAAAACGCGCAGCTTATGACCGATATGGTCATGCGGCGTTTGAGGGAGGCCACGGTGGCGGTAAAGGCGGGTTTCAAGGCCAAGCGGGTGGTTTTGATTTTTCTGATATTTTTGACGAGTTTTTTGGAGGTCGCGGCGGCAGTGGTGGCGGCAGGCAACGCGGCGGCGCAAATAATGCGGCCCGTGGCAATGATTTACGTTTCAATATGGAAATTGGCCTTGAAGATGCTTTTAACGGAAAAAGTGACAAAATCACTGTGCCAACAAGTGTTGCATGTGAACCCTGTAAGGGCAGCGGTGCAGAACCTGGTTCGTCCCCTGAAGCCTGTGGCACATGTGGTGGTCATGGGAAAGTTCGCCAGCAACAAGGCTTTTTTATGGTGGAGCGCACATGCCCAAAATGTCGTGGTCAAGGCCGTGTGATTAAAAAGCCTTGCACCACTTGCCACGGTGAAGGGCGACAACGAAAAGAAAAAACGCTGCAAGTTAAAATTCCTAAAGGGGTTGAAGACGGCACACGGATTCGCTTAAGCGGTGAAGGGGAAGCCGGTATGCGGGGTGGTCCGGCGGGGGACTTGTATTTATTCTTGTCGATTAAACCCCACGCTTTGTTCGAGCGCGATGCCGAGACATTATTTTGTAAAGTGCCAATCCCCATGACAACCGCAACGCTTGGCGGACAAATTGAAGTCCCTACGATTGCGGGACAACGCGCGCGTATTAAAATTCCAGCAGGGTCACAAAGTGGCAAGCAGTTCCGTTTGCGCGGACAAGGTATGCCAAGGCTTAATGGTGGTGGCTATACGGGTGATATGATCATTGAAGCCCGTGTTGAAACACCTGTGAACCTCAACAAACGTCAAAAAGACATTTTACAAGAATTTGCTGATAATGGTGGCGATAAAGTCTCGCCGCAATCCGAAGGTTTTTTTGCAAAAGTGAAAGACTTGTGGGAAGACCTAACCGAATAAGCTGTCTAGTAATCATGGTGGTATGTGAATGTTTGGGCTCAGTAAAAAGGGTTCATTTCAGTGTTTGTCTATGCTAGCACTAAAGCAGGAGCAAAAACATCATGGCACTTGAAATTAATGTAGGAATAATTGGATGCTTTGGCCGCATGGGTCAAGCGCTTGCTGATGTTATCATGTCGCGCTCAGGCATCATGCTAGCCGCTGGCGCTGACCACCCAGACCATCCACGTTTAGGCCATGCTATTATTGATGAGGGGCCACTTGCCACAGGGTCTGCGGACGCTGTTTTTCAAACCAGTGATGTGGTGATTGATTTTACACCCCCTAGCACAACGGCGTTTCATACAGAATTGGCCGCGAAATACCAAACACCATTGGTGATCGGGACAACGGGCTTAAGCGATCATGATCATGCTGCGATTGACAAGGCGGCAGCTAAAATTCCCATCTGCCAAGCAGGCAATTATTCGCTGGGGGTGAATGTTCTTACAGCGCTTACAGAAATGGCGGCGAAAGCCCTTCCTGCTGAGGATTGGGACATTGAAATTGTTGAAGCCCATCACCGCTATAAAATTGATGCGCCCAGTGGTACAGCGGTTATGCTAGGACAAGCGGCTGCGAAAGGGCGCGGCATTTCGTTCACAGATCACGCAATTCTATCGCGCGAAGGGGTTACAGGGGAACGTGAAAAAGGTACGATAGGGTTTGCCGCTATACGCGGTGGAAATATAATTGGGGAGCATAGTCTGATGCTTATTCATAATATGGAACGAATTGAACTCGCTCACCGCGCCGAAGACCGCAGCGTGTTTGCGGGTGGTGCAGTGACAGCAGCACGCTGGCTAACGAAGCAAAGCTTTGGGCGTTATAATATGCAAGATGTTTTGGGATTTACAAAACACATAACCTCGTAAAACATATATATGATATTGATTAAGAAGGCAGGATTAAAATGGAAGACGCTTTTGCGGCCTTGATGAACGGCTTACCAGTATTTCTGGTGCATTCGATTTTAAGCTTAATTATTTTGCTGGCGGGTGTTTTGCTTTATATGAAACTGACAGCCCATGATGAAATGGCCTTAATTCGTAACGGTAATTCTGCAGCGAGCTTATCGCTTGGCGGTGCTATTGTTGGGCTGGCAATTCCTTTGGGGTTTTCGCTTAGTGCCTCTTTGTCGCTATGGGATTTGCTGTTTTGGGGTTTGGTGGCGCTTGTGTTACAGCTTGCGGCCTTTCGTATAGTGGATGGGTTTTTAAAAGATTTACCCCAGCGCATTGAAGCGGATGATATGGCTGCTGCCATATTGCTGGTGGCCGTAAAGCTTGCTACGGCGATTATTAATGCAGCAGCGATTTCTGGATAGTATCATATGCGCCGCAACTTGGAATATCTGATCTATGCTTTGATAATTTTTGCGGCCATTGTGCGCTATGCCAACGTTGGCGA
>JABABO010000159.1 GCA_014238195.1 Kordiimonadaceae bacterium
GAAGTGACGGCGGCAAAGTCATTGGTTAATGAAGCGGATTTGGTGGATGTTGTGACTGCGGTGTCAAATGCTGAAATGGTCGTCGATACGGTTGTTACAGTGCGTGATAAAGTCATTGCCGCCTATAATGATATTATAAAAATGCCGATTTAGAGGTCCTCGCACGACATATCTATAGCAAAATGCGGTGAATATTGATCCCCTTATTTGGCTATAAGTCTTTGTGCCGGTTCGACTTATCAATAAATAATGATCTCATTATTTATTGGTCTCGCTCTAAATGTGGGCTTTTGATTTGAAGGCGTTTTATGACAGGACCAGAAATACTTGACTTAGGGCGCGAGGCCATCTCAGTGCTCTTGGTGATAATATTACCGTTGCTGGGGATTGCACTTGGCATTGGCTTGACCATCGCTTTTTTTCAAAGCATTACGCAAATTCAAGAAATGACGCTGACTTTTGTCCCCAAAATTATTGCGGTTTTCACGGCCTTGCTTGTTTTACTTCCGTTCATTGGGGCAAAAATGTCTGGGTTCATGTTGCTTATATCCGATAAAATCATAGGGGGAGGGTAAGCTGCTCAGCACTATCCTTCCTGCCGAAGCCTTTGGTTTTTTGCTCGTGACAACACGGTTGGCGGCCCTCGTTATGCTGATGCCAGGCCTTGGGGAGCGATCAATACCCAGACGCGCACGTGTGATGCTGAGCGTGGCACTGTCAATCATTGTTTACATGAATGTGCGGAGTGAATTGCCAGCGATTCCGCAAAGTGTACCCATGTTATTTTTCTTGCTCGCACGGGAATTACTGATTGGTATTATGATCGCCACAGTCGCCCGGATCATTTTGGGGGCTATCCATACCACGGGGGCTATTATTGCCATGTTAACAGGACTTGCAGCGGCCCAAAGCTTTGACCCGAACCAAGGCAGTCAAAGTGCGATGGTTTCGACCTTTTTAACATTAGTGGCGGTAACAATGATCATGGTAACAGATACTCATCACTTGATGATTTTAGGAATGCAACAAAGTTATGTAACGTTTCCTGTGGGAACGGCGGTACCTTTTGCGGATCTTGCAGGCATTGCCGCCCATTATGTCGCCAGCAGCTTTCGCTTTGCGGTTCAAATCGCATCACCGTTTATTGTGTATAGCCTTATTTTCAATACCAGTCTTGGCTTAATTGCCCGCATGGTTCCCCAGTTTCAAGTATTTTTCGTCGCTATGCCTGTGAATATTCTTTTGGGTCTTGCGCTTTTGATGTTGCTATTGGGTACGATGATGTCGATGTTTATGGCGCATTTTCGCACTTATCTTTTGCAGTTTATGGGGTAAGGTATGGCCGATGATGAAGGCGGTGAAAAAACCGAGGAACCCACCGCAAAAAAACTCGCGGACGCTGAAAAAAAGGGCGATATGGCCCAAAGTATGGAGTTCAAAACTTGGTTTTTATTCCTTGTTGCAACAGGCGCGTTGGCAGCTGCTGGTGGGATGTTCGCTAATTCTATCTTCATTCATCTCAGACGGCATATGACCCAGCTGCATCTGGTACACAGTGACGGTAGTAGTATGCTTGATTATATGCGCGGGTTTGTTGCTGATGTTGGCTTGATTATGATTTTCCCGTTTATGATGTTTATGATCGCGGGTGTTCTGAGCAATGTTTTACAGCATAAAACAGTCCTAACGTTTGAAAAAATCAAACCTGATCTTAAGAAAATCTCCCCCTTGTCAGGCTTAAAGAAGAAATTTTCTATGACAACACTCGTGGAGGCACTGAAAACCCTTGGAAAATTAGGCACCGTGGCCGCTGTTGTCGTTTTTATTGTTTACCCTGAGCGCGAGAATGTTGAAAGCCTCCTTTACATGGATGTATTAGATGTTTTGTCGTTTGTTTATATCCTAGTGGTGCGTTTGTTCATAGGGGTGCTGATTATTCTGACCTTCATAGCTGCACTGGATTACAGCTACCAGCGTTATAGTTTCATGGAAAAAATGAAGATGACGAAGCAAGAAGTGAAAGACGAGCATAAACAAGCCGAAGGTGATCCCTTGATTAAGGGTAAAATACGCGCACTCAGGCAGGAGCGCTCCCGTCAACGCATGATGGCTGCGGTGCCCGAAGCGGATGTTGTTATTACAAACCCCACACACTATGCAGTGGCGCTAGAATATAAGCATGATACAATGGACGTACCGCGTGTTGTCGCAAAAGGTGTTGATAGCTTAGCTTTTAAAATCCGTGAGATTGCGGAGGAAAACCAAATACCAATTGTTGAAAACCCACCGCTTGCACGGGCATTACATGCAACTGTGGACGTCGATGAAGATGTTTCCCCCGACCATTATAAAGCTGTGGCCGAGGTGATTGGATACATCATGAAATTACGGCGGGCAGGGCTTGGTGCGACTAAAAATACACGGCACTAATCTTTTATTTTATGGATATGCATCTTTCCTTGAGCATAGGTTGCACTGCCAGCCTTGCTATTCTGGCGTTGGGTCGTTAGGCTTTTTATATTTAAATAAATTGAAAAGCAGATGATATGCATAATAGTCGTATACCGCTTCTTGTTGAACACCCATCGCATCTAGGCCGCGACGATTTTGCAAGCGGGTCTGGTAAAAGCGCCAAACTAATCTTGGTCATTTGTATTGGCGTTCTTGGCACTGTTGGTGTTGCTGCAATATTGTTGTTACTATATGGCACTGCCACAGCGGTGTTTGGTGGCAGCGCTGTTTTTATTCTGACAGGGCTGAGCCTTATCTATTTTCTTAGTCCGATGGATAAAACGACCACTTATAAAGACGTTGATGATATTGCTATTCTGCGACATCTGCTTGATTTTGCAGATACACCGCAAATTCTTTCAAATATTTCGGGTGGGGTATTAGCGACAAATAATGCCTTTATGCAATCCTTTAAACTTCAAATCTTGAGCGTTTCTGATCTTGTCGCTGGGGATTATGCACGGTACCGCTACCGAAAGTTGCTGCGGACGACTGTACGGGGAACGTCTGTGTCTGATAGCTTTTTGCTCGCTGGGAGTTCGTCAACTTATATTGAACTTGCTGGGCAGCGCTTTGGGCAGCACATTATTTGGTCATTTAGCCCTGATAAAAAAATGCATCCGCTGGCCAGTGAAATCGAAGTCATGAAAAAATGGGGGAAGCCTTTACTGACGCGAATGAACCGTGGTTTGATCATCGAAGACCATGATGGATATGTGGTTTATATGAACGAAATATTGCGATCATGGATTGGTTTGCAGGCCGTACCAAAGGACTATAAATTTCCCGTAAACACTGGTCATGGGCATATGCTTTCAACGCGCGGGGAAAAGTTTGACATTTATGTCGTCGACATACCGATACCGAACATTGATAATAACGAAGTCTGCGGAACATATAGGTTCATGCGCAAGTATGATCGGCAAAAAATTCAGGAGCCAACAACAAACAAAGGGCCCTATGAATTAGACCCGTTGTTATATGCCGCGCCACTGGGGGTGGTTATGGTTGATGCAAAAATGAATATTGCGTCTAGCAACGCTTATATAGACCGGATGATGGATCATGATACCTTGGTGGTCGGAGCGCCAGTCATTTCGCTTGTGAGCGTGGATGATCAGCAAACATTATTAGGGCTTGTTAAACAGGCGTTTAAAGGAAACCCTTCGCGCATAAAACATAGTCTTCGTTTATCTGGCAATGGTGAAAAAACTGTAGAAGTATATTGTTCTTTTTTAAAGCGTACCAAAAATCCATGTGTGATTTTATACCTTGTTAATACGACTGAGGAAAAACGCTTAGAACAGCAATTTGTACAAGCGCAAAAAATGCAGGCGGTTGGTCAATTAGCGGGGGGTGTGGCACACGATTTTAACAATTTGCTCACGGCAATTATCGGTTTTTGTGATTTGTTGATGCTTAGGCACGTGGCTGGGGATCAATCTTTTTCTGATATTATGCAGATCAAGCAAAATGCGAACCGCGCAGCGAACCTTGTCCGCCAACTCCTAGCTTTTTCTCGCCAGCAAACATTGCGACCAAAAGTCTTGACTGTGACGGATGTACTTGCGGATTTATCCCACCTGTTACGCCGCTTAATCGGTGAAAATATTGACCTTTCGGTTCACCACGGGCGTAATCTTCTACCAATAAAAGTCGATCAAGGACAGCTTGAACAAGTCATTACCAATTTAGCGGTCAATGCCCGTGACGCTATGAAGGATGGGGGCAAACTAACGATTCGCACGCAGATGCTAGCACCGACCGACCCCTTAGTCATGAAAAGTGAGGAACTTGATCCAGACGATTATATCCTTATTGAGGTAGAAGATACAGGGACAGGTATTGACGAAGAACATCTAGAAAAAATCTTTGAGCCGTTCTTCACGACAAAAGAGGTAGGTCAAGGCACTGGGCTTGGCTTAGCAACCGTATACGGCATTGTTAAGCAAACGGGTGGCTTCGTGTTTGTGAAATCACAGATGGGCAAGGGCACCTGTTTCCAAATTTTATTACGGGCATATCATTCAACGGGTGAAAGCGAAGACCTGGACAAAAAGGAACCGGTCATTGAACGGGATTTAACGGGGCAGGGGTCCATTCTGCTCGTTGAAGATGAAGACCCTGTTCGTATGTTTGCGACCCGTGCACTGTCCAACAAAGGCTATACAGTCCATGCCGCTGATTCTGGGGAAGCGGGTTTGGCGATTATTCAAGAAAAGCAAGATGAAATTGACCTGATTATAACCGATGTGGTGATGCCTGTGATGGATGGGCCTACGCTTGTGCGCCGTGCAAGGGTCATATTACCCACGGTACCCGTAATATTTGTGTCTGGTTACGCCGAAGATGTCGTACGAAAAGACCTAGAAGCTGATGATGTTCATTTCTTAGCGAAGCCATTTTCATTAAAAGACCTAAGTGAACGAGTAAAAGAAATATTTGTAAAACAATAAGTTAGAAGATTATTACCTAGAGCGGTTTTTGGGGATGGTCTTGTAATTTTCTCATTAAAGAACAAAAGAAGAACTTTTTACTTGGCAATTAAGAACATTTGATGTACAAACTCTTTATTGATTGAATGCACAGCGTATGAAATAAGGGAGATACACAAATGGGTATGGCTGAATTACAGTTAGTTAAAGGAAAGTCCATGGACAAAACAAAAGCATTGGATGCTGCGCTCTCTCAGATTGATCGTGCGTTTGGTAAAGGCTCGGTAATGAAATTGGGGCAGCAGGGGGCTTTAAATGAAATTGAAACGATTTCAACGGGCTCGCTTAATCTAGATATTGCGCTTGGTATCGGGGGATTGCCGAAAGGCCGTGTTGTTGAAATCTATGGCCCTGAAAGCTCAGGCAAGACGACGCTTTCTTTACATGCAGTGGCCGAGGCACAAAAAAGTGGCGGGATAGCTGCTTTTATTGATGCCGAGCACGCGCTTGATCCTGTGTACGCCCGTAAAGTGGGGGTTGACGTGAACGAATTGCTGGTTAGTCAACCCGATACAGGGGAGCAAGCATTGGAAATTGCTGATACACTTGTTCGCTCTGGCGCTATTGATATTTTGGTGGTTGATTCGGTGGCAGCGCTTACACCGCGTGCTGAAATTGAAGGTGAAATGGGTGACAGCCATGTTGGCCTGCAAGCCCGTTTAATGAGCCAAGCTTTGCGCAAATTAACAGCATCGATTGCTAAATCAAATACGATTGTTATTTTTATTAATCAAATTCGTATGAAAATTGGTGTGATGTATGGCAGTCCTGAAACAACAACAGGGGGCAATGCTTTGAAGTTTTATGCTTCTGTCCGTCTTGATATTCGCCGTGTTGGACAGGTTAAGGATAAAGATGAGATCGTCGGCAATGCAACACGGGTCAAGGTCGTTAAAAATAAAGTCGCGCCGCCATTTAAGCAAGTCGAGTTTGATATTATGTACGGTGTTGGTATTTCCAAAATGGGCGAAATACTTGATCTGGGTGTGAAAGTAGGTGTTGTTGAAAAATCAGGGTCTTGGTATAGTTATAACAGCCAACGTATTGGACAAGGCCGTGAAAAAGCGAAAGCTTTTTTGCATGAAAATATGGATGTTGCGAACGAAATTGAGCATCTGATTCGCCAAAATGCAGGACTTGTGAATGAAGCGATGTTAAGCGATCCGTCGACAGAGGCGGACGAGGAGTAAACAGCTTTTAAAACACCGATTTTAATTTTGTATAATCATAAGCGGGCAATTACGGTTGCCCGTTTTTTTCTTGGGCGGTCTATTTGCACGACACTTTGAAAATCGAAGTGGGTGAAAATCTCGTTCTTTAGTGCTTACTCAGTTAACAACTCGCTCTGGACATATACCTGTATGCTAGGTTAAAGAGGCTACCAGTTTAGTATTAAACCGTTTTGGGTTAGGGGATTTAAGCCTATGCGGTCAGTAAATGATAGATTGAAAGACAAAACGCTATGACCACAGCTTTAACCAGCACGAATGATATTAGAAAAGCGTTCTTAGACTATTTTGGTAAATCAGGCCATGAGGTCGTTGCGTCTTCACCCTTAGTGCCGATGAATGATCCCACACTCATGTTCGTAAATGCAGGTATGGTGCCTTTTAAAAATCTATTCACAGGGGCTGAACAACGGTCTTACAGGCGCGCTGTGTCCAGTCAAAAATGTGTTAGGGCTGGTGGTAAACATAATGATCTTGATAATGTTGGGTATACTGCACGTCATCATACTTTCTTTGAAATGCTGGGAAACTTTTCTTTTGGCGATTATTTTAAAGAAGAAGCGATTACGCATGCATGGAATTTAATCACAAAAGACTTTGGAATTGATAAAAACCGCTTATGCGTCACTGTGTATCATGAAGATGAGCAGGCTTATGATTTATGGCGCAAAATAGCAGGCCTAAGCGAAGAGAATATTATTCGGATTGCGACCAGTGATAATTTTTGGTCAATGGGGGAGACAGGACCCTGCGGCCCTTGTAGTGAAATATTCTACGACCACGGCGACCATATTGTGGGGGGACGGCCGGGTACAGCGCAAGAAGACGGTGACAGGTTTGTAGAAATATGGAATTTGGTATTTATGCAACATGAACACCTAGTGGACGGTGAACGCATTGACCTACCAAAGCCATCGATTGATACGGGCATGGGATTAGAACGCATTTCAGCTGTGATGCAAGGCACCCATGACAATTTTGAAATTGATACATTCAAGCACTTGATCGCAGCTTCGGTTGATGTCACAGGTGCAGGTGAAAATGATAAAACCCGCGCGTCCCACCGTGTGATTGCGGATCACTTGCGTGCAACCAGCTTTTTAATGGCTGACGGCGTTTTACCGTCTAATGAAGGCCGTGGATATGTCCTGCGACGTATTATGCGTAGGGCCATGCGCCACGCGCATATACTAGGCGCAAAAGATCTCGTGATGCATAAGCTTGCGCCGACATTGATTGCTGAAATGGGCAATGCCTACCCCGAACTTGGCCGCGCCAGCACTTTGATTACTGAGACATTTAAGCTAGAGGAAAGCCGGTTTCGCGCCATGCTGGATAAGGGCTTGACATTATTGGATGCGGAAATTTCTAAACTGGATAATAATAGTGACCTGCCAGGTGCTGTTGCTTTTAAGCTTTATGACACATACGGATTTCCACTTGATTTAACGCAGGACGCACTGCGCGGTGAAGGACGCAGTGTTGATGTGGATGGATTTAATGCAGCAATGGATGTGCAACGGGCGAAGGCCCGCGCCGCATGGTCTGGTTCTGGTGACAATATGACAGAAAAGCTATGGTTTAATATTCGTGATGAATTTGGCGTAACAGAGTTTCTTGGTTACACTGCGGAGCAGGCAGAATGCCAGATTGTCGCAATCATTAAGGACGCTGAAAGTGTTGAATCGGCTGGCCTAGGCGAAGATATACAAATAGTCTTTAACCAAACACCTTTTTACGGCGAAAGTGGCGGCCAAATGGGGGATGCTGGTACGATGCAGGGCGCGAAGTCCAATATAATTGTCTCAGATACGAAAAAGATGATTGGCGCGTTGCATGTTCATAGTGCAAAAGTTACTGAAGGACATGTTTCTGTTGGTGATACGATGGATTTACGCATAGACAGTGATCGCCGCGAAAAGTTGAAAGCTAATCATTCCGCTACCCATGTGTTGCACGAAGTATTACGCCGTGAACTGGGTGATCATGTAACACAAAAGGGCAGCTTAGTTGCGCCTGATAGATTACGATTTGATATTGCGCATAGTAAGGCTGTGAGTGCAGCTGAAATTCGCACTATTGAACGGGAAGTCAACCGTTTAATCCGTGGTAATGACAGTGTTGAGACACGTGTTATGACACCCGATGATGCGATTGAAGTGGGGGCTATGGCCCTGTTCGGGGAGAAATACGGCGACGAAGTGCGGGTTGTTAGCATGGGGCAAGATGCGGGTCAGGCAAATTTTTCTGTCGAACTGTGTGGTGGAACACATGTGAAGCGCCTCGGCGATATTGGGGTGTTCACAATTGTTGGTGAAAGTGCTGTAGCAAGCGGCGTTCGAAGGATTGAAGCTTTGACAGGCGCAGCAGCACTTGACCACCTCACGTCGCAACAGGACATGCTGCGCGGTGCTGCGCTTAGCTTGAAAACTAGTCCAGCAGACCTAGCTAGTCGCATTCATGCACTGCAAGCAGAGCGCAAACAGTTAGAAAAAGATTTAAGTGATACCCGTAAAAAAGTGGCCCTTGGCGGCAGTGCAGATTTAGGCCCTAATATTGCTGATATTGACGGTGTGAAATTCATGGGGCAAGTTCTCGACGGTGTCAGTCCAAAAGATTTGCGCGGTATGGCTGATGATGCAAGACAACAAATCGGCAGTGGTGTGGTGGCCTTTGTTACCGTTAATGAAGGCAAGGCAGGATTGTTAGTCGCGGTCACCGAAGACATGACCAAGACTATCAATGCCGTTGATTTGGTGCGCGCTGGAACGGCAGCTGTTGGCGGCAAAGGCGGCGGGGGCCGACCAGATATGGCGCAAGCTGGGGGACCTAACGGCGGGGACGCTGATAAAGCACTTTCTGCTATTTCCTCGGCTATTTCCTTGGCTATTACCTAGGTGATTGATTAGGGTTTGAAATGATAGGGTTATAGCGTCTGAATAACGTTCATTACATTGATTGTAGGTTTGGAACTGATTGTAATTCAGGGTGATGGAGAAGGTAATCATTATCCTAAATATTTATTGGGTATAGGGATGCAATTAACTATTGCTTGATTCCCCCTATTATGTGTGTAGATTATCTTAAATTTTATTTCTTGAGGGCTGTATGTTTAGGTCTGAAGCGTCTGCAAATAAACGTAAATTGCACGGTGATGTATTTTTTACACAACCTACTTCCTATTTAGTCATTTCGTTGGTTTTGGTTTTAATCGTTATATTGGCCTTAACCATAACCTTTACGGGGACTTACGCGCGAAGTGAACGTGTGAGTGGCTATTTGGTCCCATCGAATGGGATTGTAAGGATACAGGCTAGTCAATTTGGCACGCTTGATCAACGACATGTTGTGGAAGGTGATGTTGTTATTAAAGGGCAGCGACTTGTAGATGTTAGTGTGTCGCACATTGCTAGTGATGGTCAAACATTTGCCCAAAAAAACCTCAATGCTTTCGCACATCAAAAAGTGGTTCTGGAAACGCAGATTGCTTTTGAGAAAAACCAGCTAGAAGCGGAACTTGCAAAACTCACGTCAGAACGTGAAGAGCTAGAGTTAAAACGTATATCCTTAAGGAAGCAAATTGCATTGCAGAAGCGGATTACGCTTTCTGCTGAGGCGGCCTATAAAGATGTGCAGGGTATTTTAGAAAAAGGATATATTAGTAAGATTGAATCAGAGCGTCGCTATCAAATGTGGCTCAGCCATCAATCACAGGAGCAGCTGAAATCGCATGAGCTTACAGAAGCAACCGCACGGTTAAATCAGTTGAGCATTCGTGTAGACCAGTTACCCATTGAAGCAAAACAAAGAATTGGACGCATTGAACAACAATTATCTGAATTAGATACCCGCATCGTTGATGAGGAAGTTAAGCAGGCCTATACTGTGCGGGCTCCTATTTCGGGTAAAGTGGTTTCGATTAATTCAGGGAGTGTCGGGCGCACTATAGAGGCAGGTCAAGCTTTGCTTTCAATTTTACCTGAAAATAGCATACTAGAAGCCGAGTTATTTGTACCGAGCCGCGCTGCGGGTTTCATCGAAGTGGGTATGGAAGTTAGATTGCTTTACGATGCGTTTCCATATCAGCGTTTTGGGTCGTATCAAGCTGTGATCACGCAGGTTACAGAAACGATCTTGGCACCAAGTGAACTTATGATCCCCCTTGATATTAAGGAGCCAGTATACCGCGTTAAAGCAGAATTAGCGTCTGATGACATTCTCATCAAAGATAAAGCGATTAAATTGCAGAATGGTATGACCCTGCAAGCAAATATTATTTTGGAACGCCAAAGTTTTCTTGAATGGTTGCTCTCACCGCTTGTTACCGTTTCTAGTAGATCGTCATGAAAGAATATTCACTCAAAAACCTTATTTTAATCCTATGGCTGGCTGTATGAACTGATGACCTCACTGAATTTAAATTTAACTGGGAAAAAAAATATCCCATATGTTCGTCAAAGCGAAGCTGCTGAATGTGGATTAGCTTCGCTCGCCATGATTGCTGGCTACTACGGGTTTGAGTCTGATTTATACACTCTGCGACGTAAATATGCGATTGGCTTACAGGGTATGAGTTTGCAGCATGTCATTGAAGTGGCTGCTAAATTAGATTTTAATGCGCGACCAATTAAGGTGCCCCTTGAATTGGTGAATAAGGTGAAACTTCCAGCTATTTTGCATTGGGATATGAACCATTTTGTGGTTCTGAAATCTTGTTCGCGCAAAAAATTTACAGTTCTGGACCCTGCTCTGGGCGAGCGGGTCTATGACACAGAAGAATTTTCACAACATTTTACTGGCATTGCGCTTGAGCTAACCCCAAGCAAAACTTTTAAAAAGCGTAAGGAGAAAACGACCCTTAAAATCGAGGATTTATGGGATCGTATGTACGGCCTGAAGAGAAATTTAATTCAGGTTTTTGCGCTTTCGATTATTCTACAATTATTTATCCTTGCGAGCCCTTTTTACCTACAAATTGCTGTCGATGAAGTCCTGACGAAATTTGATACGGAATTGTTGTTTGTGCTAGCCCTTGGATTTGCGGGTTTCACAGTGATCAATTTTATTGCACAAACTTTGCGAGGCTATATCCTTTTGCATTTTGGTAGTATGATGTCTTACCAAATGGTGCGGAATTTGTTTCGGCATTTGATTAAATTACCGATTGATTTCTTTGAAAAAAGGCACGTTGGTGACATTGTATCGCGGTTTGGCTCCATGGAACCCATTAAGACAATGCTTACCGAAGGGCTTATTTCAGCGCTTATTGACGGTATTATGGCTATATCCACGCTTTTATTAATGTTTGTTTACAGCCCTGTGCTTGCTGCCATCGCCTTGATCGCATGGGGCCTGTATTTTGTGATGCGTATGATGCTTTTTCAGCCATTTCGTAAGGCATCAGAAGACGCGATTATTGCTAAATCGAAAGAGCATTCAACGATTATTGAAACAATGCGTGGGATTACCAGCCTGAAATTGTTTGCTGGCGAGGGCGAGCGGGAAAACATGTGGCAAAACCGCTATGCGGAAGTTATCAATACAAATTTTAAGGCTAGAAAGCTGGGCATTTGGTTCCAAAGTGGGAATGCCATTATTTTTGGATTAGAGAATATTATTTTAATTTATGTTGCTGCTAACATGGTTCTGGCGGGGACATTTACCATTGGGATGATTTTTGCTTTCATGGCCTATAAGCGCAATTTTACTGAAAAAGCTTCCGCTTTGGTAGAAAAAGCCATTGAATTTAGAATGCTGGGTCTGCACCTCGACCGTATTGCAGATATTGTGCACGCTGACCAAGAAGAACAAGGCCCTGAATTTCAAGGAATAAGTGATCAAATTGCCATTAAGGGTGATCTTACCCTCAAGGGGATACGGTTTAGATATTCAGATAACACACCTGA
>JABABO010000083.1 GCA_014238195.1 Kordiimonadaceae bacterium
CAAAAATTTTCTGGTCTACCAGCGCACAAAGTCTGCGGCATGGCGGGCATTTTAGATAGCGCGCGTTTCCGCCATTTTCTTGCTGATGAATTTGATGTATCGGTCAAAGATGTTACAGCCTTTGTTCTTGGTGGTCACGGTGACACGATGGTGCCGCTCACCCGTTACAGCGCTGTGGCTGGTATTCCGGTACCTGATCTCGTTAAAATGGGGTGGTCTACACAGGAAAAAATTGACAGCATTGTTCAACGGACCCGTGACGGCGGTGCTGAAATCGTTGGTCTTTTAAAAACTGGTTCAGCTTTTTATGCCCCAGCAGAAAGTGCCATTGAAATGGCGATTGCATACTTAAACGATCAAAAACGTTTACTGCCTTGTGCTGCTGCTATGAACGGAGAGTATGGCTTAAAAGATATGTATGTTGGTGTCCCCACAATCATTGGCGCGGGGGGCATTGAAAAAATTGTAGAAATTGACCTGCAAGGGGAAGAAAAATCTGGCTTTGACCATTCGGTCAATGCTGTGAAAGGTCTTATGGAAGCCTGCCAAGGCATTGATGAGGACTTGAAGTAAAAGAAAGCGGGGCGCACACAAATGTTGCCCCGTTTTTTATTAACTTTTTTATTAACTGAGGCAGGCTACTCTGCTTCAATCACGCTACCATAATAAAAAGACTAAATGGTAGCTACAACAAGAAGAATTGAGGAAAAACATGAATATTCATGAATATCAGGCTAAAGGCCTACTCAAGTCATATGGTGCACCCGTGCTGGAAAGCGGTGTCGCTTATACACCAGCCGAAGCAGTCGATGTGGCAAAAAGCCTGGGTGGTCCAGTATGGGTCGTTAAAGCACAGATCCATGCAGGGGGTCGCGGTAAAGCAGGCGGTGTTAAAGTTGTCAAATCGTTAGACGACGTGGAAGCCGCCGCCAAGGAACTGATCGGCAAAACACTCGTCACGCATCAAACTGGGCCAGAAGGCAAAGAAGTGAAGCGGGTTTTTGTTGAGGATGGCTGCGCGATTGCAAGCGAATTTTACCTGTCCTTACTTGTTGATCGGGCTTCAAGTCAAATCGCTATTGTCGCTTCGACCGAGGGCGGCATGGATATCGAGGAAGTTGCCGCAGCAACCCCAGAAAAAATTGCGACAATTACCATCGACCCAGCCACAGGCTTACAAGCCTTTCATTGTCGCCGTGTTGCATTTGGTCTTGGTCTAAATGGTCAGGCTGCCAAAGAATGTCAAAAAGTTGTCGCAGCGCTTTATAAAACTTTCACTGATCTGGATGCCAGCATGTTAGAGATCAACCCGCTTGTTCTGACCGAAGATGATCATATGGTGGTTTTGGATGCAAAAATGTCCTTTGATGGCAATGCACTGTTCCGCCACACTGATGTACGGGAGCTACGCGACGAAAGCGAAGAAGACCCCAAAGAGATCGAAGCGTCTAAGTATGACCTGAACTATATCAGTTTGGATGGTAGTATCGGCTGTATGGTGAACGGTGCGGGTCTAGCGATGGCGACTATGGATATCATCAAGCTGAAAGGTGGTTCACCTGCGAACTTCCTTGATGTTGGCGGCGGCGCAACCAAGGAACGTGTGACCGAAGCCTTTAAAATTATCCTTTCCGATGATAATGTAGAAGGTATTCTGGTAAACATCTTTGGCGGCATCATGCGCTGCGATGTGATCGCCGAAGGCGTGGTTGCTGCTGCGCGCGAAGTTGCACTGTCTGTGCCGCTTGTTGTGCGCTTAGAAGGGACGAATGTTGAACTTGGGAAACAGATCATGGCAGATAGTGGGTTACCTATCATTGCTGCGGACGATTTAAATGACGCTGCTGAAAAAGTGGTTAAGGCCGTGAAGGAGGCTGCGTAATGTCAGTTTTAGTTGGAAAAGATACAAAAGTTATCTGTCAGGGTTTTACAGGGGCGCAAGGCACTTTTCACTCTGAACAAGCTATTGCCTATGGAACCCGCATGGTTGGCGGGGTCACCCCAGGAAAGGGCGGGGCCAAGCACTTAGATCTGCCTGTTTTTGACACCGTAGCAGATGCGCGAGAGGCAACTGATGCCAATGCGTCTGTCATTTACGTGCCACCGCCTTTTGCAGCGGACGCAATCATGGAAGCCATAGCAGCTGAAATTGAATTGGTTGTCTGTATCACCGAAGGTATTCCTGTATTGGATATGGTCCGCGTGAAAAAGGCACTGCAAAACAGCAATACGCGGCTTATTGGTCCCAATTGCCCAGGTGTTATAACACCTGGTGAATGTAAAATCGGCATTATGCCAGGCCATATTCATAAGCCTGGGCGTGTTGGTATCGTGTCGCGTTCTGGTACATTAACATACGAAGCTGTTGCACAAACAACAGCCGCAGGACTTGGTCAAAGCACGTGCATTGGCATTGGAGGTGACCCGGTAAACGGTACGAATTTCATCGATTGTTTGGACATGTTCCTTGGCGATGAAAACACCGATAGCATCATCATGATTGGTGAAATTGGCGGGTCAGCAGAAGAAGAAGCGGCTGAGTTTTTAAAACAAAACACAGTTAAAAAACCAGTCGCAGGCTTTATTGCTGGCCGCACAGCACCACCTGGCCGGACGATGGGCCATGCAGGTGCAATTGTGTCTGGTGGCCAAGGCGGCGCAGAAGATAAAATCGACGCTATGCGCAGTGCAGGTATCATTGTTTCTGATAGCCCAGCACGCCTTGGCGAAACATTATTGAAGGCCATTAACGGTTAATGCCATTAAAGGGAGGGCGCGGTGTAACACCCGCGCCGTAAACTATGGGTGCAGATCTCGATCAAATCGCGGCCCTAGAAGGGGTATCGCCTGCTTTTGTAGAAACGCTATATGCGAACTACACAGCAGATCCATCAAGCGTGGACATAGGCTGGCAAACTTACTTTGCTAACTTAGAAAACGCCGTTGAAGCTAAGGGTCCAAGCTGGGCGCGTTCTGATTGGCCGCCAAGGCCTGATGATGATTTGACCACGGGCCTTGATGGCAGCGATATGTTCATTGAAGCGGATAGCGGTAAGCCAAAGGGTGCCGCTCTTGCCGCTGAAGATGTCCGCGCTGCAACCATTGACAGCATCCGCGCCTTGATGATGGTTCGCACCTACCGTGTGCGTGGGCATTTGATTGCTAATCTTGACCCACTAGGTCTTGAAGACCGTGGTGTGCACCCTGAGCTGGAGCCTGGCAGTTATGGCTTTACGGAGCAAGACCTAGACCGCCCCATTTTTATAGACGGTGTTTTAGGGCTTGAAACCGCAACCGTGCGCGAAATCATCGCGATTTTAAAACGCACCTATTGTGGCAGTTTGGGTGTTGAGTTTATGCACATCAATGACCCTGAGGAAAAGTCTTGGATTCAGCGACGCATTGAAGGGCGTGGTAAAGAAATTGAATTTAGCGACAAAGGCAAACTTGCCATCCTGAATAAGCTCATCGAAGCTGAAGAATTTGAAAAATTTCTGGGTCGTAAATACACAGGCACGAAACGCTTTGGTCTGGACGGCGCGGAATCAATGGTCCCAGCCCTTGAAGCCGTGCTGAAGACAGGCGGTCAAATGGGGTTGAAAGAGGTGATATTGGGGATGCCCCATCGAGGGCGGCTGAATGTGCTTGCCAACGTGATGGCAAAACCTTACCGCGCAATTTTTAATGAATTTGCAGGCGGTTCTTTCAAACCAGACGATGTTCAAGGCTCAGGTGATGTTAAATATCACTTAGGCACTAGCGCGGACCGTGAATTTGATGGCAATAATGTGCATTTATCGCTAACGGCTAATCCATCCCATCTTGAGGCCGTCAATCCTGTAGTGCTAGGCAAAGTGCGTGCCAAACAACAGCAAAAAAACGATAAGGAACGCAAAGAGGTTCTATCCTTAACACTGCACGGTGATGCAGCATTTGCAGGCCAAGGCATAGTTGCTGAATGTTTTGCCATGTCTGGTCTACGGGGTTATAATACGGGTGGTACAGTTCACTTCATTGTTAATAACCAAATTGGTTTTACCACAAGCCCACAGTTTTCGCGGTCTAGCCCGTATCCATCAGATGTTGCTAAAATGGTGCAAGCGCCAATTTTCCATGTAAATGGCGACGACCCCGAAGCCGTTGTCTTTGCCACAAAAGTTGCCACAGAATTTCGCCAAACATTCAAACGCGATGTTGTGATCGACATGATTTGTTATCGCCGATTCGGTCACAACGAATCTGATGAACCATCATTTACTCAGCCACTTATGTATGCTGCTATCAAACAACAAAAAGGCGTGGTAAAATTATATAGTGACCGTTTAATCGCCGAAGGCTTGCTTTCGGACGGGCAACTGGCATCGATGATCAATGAATTTGTCAGCTACCTGGAAGATGAATTTGATGTCGGGCGAGATTATAAAGTTGACGAAGCAGATTGGTTCGGCGGCAAGTGGCAGGGCTTTGGCACAGCGGCGGAAGACCAAGAAGATCGCCGCGCCGAAACTGGCATCGGTGAAGTTACCTTACGTGAAGTTGGTAATATTCTAACAACGATACCCGATAATTTTAACATGCATCGTACTTTAAAGCGTGTTTTGGATAACAAAGCCAAAATGTTTGAAAGTGGGGAAGGGATTGACTGGGCGACCGCCGAAGCCTTGGCTTTTGGCACCCTGCAAAAGGAAGGTTACGGCGTACGCTTATCAGGGCAAGACTGTGGACGCGGCACATTTAGCCAACGTCATGCTGTGTTTGTTGACCAAAAAACCGAAGCACGACATATCCCCTTAGCGCATGTCAATGACGAAGCACATTTCGAGGTTCTCGATAGCCCATTATCCGAATATGGTGTTCTTGGTTTTGAATATGGCTATACGCTTGCTGAACCGAATACACTCACGCTTTGGGAAGCACAATTTGGTGATTTCTCGAACGGTGCACAGATCATGATTGATCAGTTTATATCAAGCGGTGAAGCCAAGTGGCTCAGGATGTCTGGTCTTGTTATGCTGCTGCCCCACGGATATGAAGGCCAAGGGCCTGAGCACAGCTCGTGCCGATTGGAGCGCTACCTGCAAATGTCGGGCGAAGATAACTGGCAAGTGGTCAATTGCACGACCCCATCGAACTATTATCATGTATTACGCCGTCAATTGCATCGCAGCTTCCGCAAGCCTTTAGTGGTTGCAACACCTAAATCATTGCTTCGCCATAAAAAATGCGTCTCTAAGCTGGAAGAGTTTGGCCCTGGTTCGCAGTTTCACCGGGTTTTATGGGATGATGCTCAATTTGGTGTTGGGTCTAATTTAACCTTAGAAACAGATGATAAAATCAGCCGCGTGATATTATGTTCTGGCAAGGTTTACTTTGACATGCTTGATGAACGGGATGCGCGCGGCGACACGGAAACATATCTGCTGCGGGTGGAACAACTTTATCCGTTCCCGCATCATGCGTTGACCAAGGAACTTGCGCGTTTTAAGAATGCCAAGCAGGTTGTTTGGTGTCAGGAAGAACCGAAAAATCAAGGCTCATGGCATTATATTAATGAACTGATTGAAGGGGTACTCGTGGATATTAATATTAAAGCCAAACGCCCTTCTTATGTAGGCCGTAAAGCAGGCGCAGCAACGGCAACTGGACTGGCAAGCAAACATGCACATGAACAAAAACAGCTTGTGGATCAAGCTTTAACCCTTTAATTTTTTGAAGTCTAACATGCAGAACGCGCCTCGCGCGGATAGGAGCACATCAAAGTGGCTATCGAAGAAATCAAAATCCCACAAATGGGTGAATCTGTTACCGAAGGAACCATCGGCACATGGCTGAAACAAGTAGGGGAAGCTGTCGCAGTTGATGAGCCTGTCGTTGAAGTGGAAACGGACAAAGTTGCAATGGAAGTGCCGAGCCCCGTGGCTGGCGTTTTAACGGAACAGCTTGTCGCCGAAGGTGACACCGTTGAGATCGGTACATTGGTTGCTAAAATCGATACAGACGCAGCGGCAACAACAACTGCGCCTAAAACAGAATCTGTTGCGCCTGCCTCTGCTCCAACAGCAGCCCCAGCAGCAACCCCAGCACCCGCACTGGCAGCAAGTGCTGATTTGATGCCCATGTCCCCAGCTGTACGTCGAATTGTTGATGATTATCATCTTGATCCAGCCAGCATTAAAGGCACTGGCAAAGATGACCGATTGACAAAATCGGATGTCATGAGCGCGATTGATGCAGGCACAGCGCGGACGCTTTCAGTGCCGGTTGCATCAGCCGCCGCCGCACCGACGGGACCGCGTGAAGAGCGTGTGAAAATGACCCGCCTGCGCAAAGTGATCGCTACCCGTTTGAAGGACGCGCAAAACACGGCAGCCATGCTCACGACATATAACGAAGTGGATATGTCAGCGGTCATGGCGGCACGGGCCAAATACAAAGATTTGTTCGCTAAAAAACACAGCATTAAGCTCGGTTTCATGAGCTTTTTTACCCAAGCGTGTTGTTTAGCACTGAAAGAAATTCCTGCGGTAAATGCCTTTATCGAGGGCGAAGAAATTGTCTACCATAATTATGCTAATATCGGCGTGGCGGTGTCTAGCCCTAATGGTCTAGTTGTGCCTGTTCTGAAAGACGCGCAAGATATGTCCTTTGCGGATACAGAACTTACGATCGCTAATTATGGTCGCAAAGCCCGCGATGGCAAGCTCACCATTGATGAAATGCAAGGCGGCACCTTCACAATATCTAACGGTGGTATTTTTGGCTCGCTGATGTCTAGCCCAATCTTAAATGCCCCACAGTCAGCTATTCTAGGTATGCATAAAATTCAGGAGCGCCCTATGGCGATGGGGGGGCAAGTTGTGATCCGCCCGATGATGTATTTGGCACTTTCTTATGACCACCGTATTATTGATGGCCGCGAAGCTGTGACGTTCCTCGTGCGCGTCAAAGATGCCTTAGAAGACCCAACGCGCTTGCTGCTAGATATGTAAGCCTTAACTGCCCTTTTAGTTTAAACAGGATACAATGATGCCTAAGGATTTTGATTTTGACGTGATCGTAATTGGTGCTGGCCCTGGGGGTTATGTTGCGGCAATCCGTGCAGCTCAGTTAGGCTTGAAAACAGCGTGTGTGGATAAACGTGATACACTGGGCGGCACCTGCTTAAACGTCGGCTGTATGCCATCGAAGGCGCTGTTGAATGCGTCCCATTTATACGCAGAAGCTCAGCATGATTTTTCAAAGTTTGGTATCACGGTTAAGGGCCTTGAGATGGATGTGAAAGCCATGCAGGCATCTAAGGAGAAAACTGTGGGGGAACTCACAGGCGGCATTGAGTTTTTGTTTAAGAAAAACAAGATTGAATGGATCAAAGGCGGTGCGCGTTTCAGCGGTAAAAACAGCCTGGATGTTGATCTAGATGAAGGCGGTAAACGCGCAGTCACTGCCAAAAATATCATCATAGCAACGGGCAGTGATGTGGCGAACTTACCTGGCGTTGAAATTGACGAGAACGTCATTGTATCATCCACTGGTGCCCTTGAGCTTACCGAGGTACCAAAAAACATGGTTGTCATCGGTGGCGGCGTCATCGGGCTGGAAATGGGGTCCGTGTGGCAACGCTTAGGCGCCAAAGTGACGGTGATTGAATTTATGGATCAGGTGCTTTTGGGCATGGATGGGGAAGTCCGCAAAACTTTTGGTCGCACGTTGAAAAAGCAAGGTTTTGACCTGAAACTATCCAGCAAAGTAACCGACATCAGTGTGAAGGGCAAAACTGCCACTGTAACCTACACATCTGTTAAGGGGGGTGATGCCAAGACAATAAAGGCAGACTGCGTGCTCGTGGCGATTGGACGCCGTCCATACACAGACCATTTGAACTTGGAAATTGCAGGCGTTCACCTAGATGACCGTGGTCGCATTAAAATTAACGATGATTTTTCAACTAATGTCGCAGGGGTTTGGGCGATTGGGGATGTGGTCGCCGGCCCAATGCTGGCGCATAAGGCAGAAGACGAAGGCGTTGCAGCCGCTGAAAATATCGCAGGGTTAACGGGTTATGTGAACCACGATGTTATCCCAGGTGTGGTCTACACGCACCCAGAGGTCGCAGGTGTCGGCAAGTCTGAAGAAGACCTTAAGCAAGCAGGCACCGCCTATAATGTTGGGAAGTTTCCTTTCACGGCAAACAGCCGCGCCAAAGCCAACCAGCAGACCGATGGCTTTGTTAAAATTCTGGCGGATAAAGCAACCGACCGCGTGCTCGGCGTTCATATTATTGGCGCTGATGCAGGCAATATGATTGCCCAAGCCGCCACAGCGATGGAATTTGGTGCCAGTGCAGAAGATATTGCACTTACATGCCATGCTCACCCAACCGAGACCGAAGCCATGAAGGAAGCTGCCTTAGCGGTCCATAACCGCACAATTCATATGTAAACAAGGATCATTGTTTTCACTATAAACGCTCTAGTGATGTTTTTTAAGGAAATCAGG
>JABABO010000381.1 GCA_014238195.1 Kordiimonadaceae bacterium
CAATATCTTCATCGGCCTTGATCATCTCGGCCAAATTATCCAGCGTTACATAGCTGGATGTCGCTGTGTTATACAGTCGTCGATTGGCATATTTTTTGATTGTGATCGTATCACCATCTTGATGCTTTTTTCGGGCCATGATGTTTTTCCTAGCTTAAAACTGCCATTTTACTGCAACAGTTTATAGATTTTTAAGCATCGATTGCTTGCAGTCATTTATAGAAATCCATATGATTACTTTAACTTAAGCGTTTTATGTGCAGTGCCGCAAGAAAATTGTGCATATGCACAAAAAACATTACTCTTTTTTTTGTAAGTCTGTGTTGCTAGGGAAGATGGTGGTTTGGGTCTTTAGGCATTCACAATCACGTGCATTTTCATTTTGTCAGTCAATTGTGATTAGGTAATCGTGTGCGGGTGTCAAAATTTGTGAGTAGATAATAAGAGAATTAATATGTCATTTGAAAAAGCCAGAGATATCATTGAATTGTACACAAACCTATGCGGCCGAAGTGTAGGCCTGACCATCGGTGATGTTAAACAGGAATATGGTGTCTCAAAGCGCACTGCACAGCGCATGCTTCATCTCTCGGAGGAAATGTTCCATGCCGAAGCTTATTTTGATAACGCGGGACATAAACGTTGGCGCGTAAAGGATAACATCCGTAAAGAGCTTATTAATGTCACTCCAGAGGAATTTATTGCGCTTGATACTGCCAAGGAACTTTTAAAAGACAAGGGAATGGAAAATGCGGCTTCCGACTTATCCAAGCTAAAAACCAAAGTAGAAGCACTAACACCAAACAAAAAATCTCATGCTCTTTCGACTGATTATGAAGCGCTTCTTGAAGCCCAAGGATTTGCCTCTCGGCAAGGGCCCCGCCCTATTATTCAGGAGGGTGTTTATAAGGCTATTCACACTGCCATTAAAGGCTATCAATTTTTAAAAATAGACTATCGCCAAAATGAATTTAAAAACTATACGATGACTATAGCTATTTATGGTATTCTTTATGGAACCCGCCCTTATCTAGTTGCCTACAGTAAAGCAGACAAGGACAAAAACCTCAGGTATTTTCGCCTTGATAAAATCATCCAGGCAACCGTACAGGATGACTATTTCGAAGAAGATGAGGAATTCGATATCAACGAATTTGCTCGTAAAGCTTATGGAATTTTTCAAGATGATGACCAATACGGCGACATCGAATGGCGCTTCACCCCAAAAGCCACAGTTGAAGCAAAAACATTCCTCTTTCACCCAGATCAAGACTTAACACATGAAGAAGATGGGTCAATGACCGTCCGATTTAAAGCAGCGGGATACACCGAGATGTGTTGGGACTTATATCGCTGGGGTGACCAAGTAGAAGTTATCAAGCCTGAAGCACTTAAAGCAATGTGTGCAGAGCACCACAGAAGTGGTATTAACGCCCTCCCTTAACATGGTGCCTATTTTTGTCACCCGTCTACTTTACATTAATCACATAGCTTCTTAAAGCAAAGGATACTGAGTTGAGAGTAACAGCAATAGATTTCGAAACCTCTGACTATGCTCGTAGTAGCGCTTGTGCAGTTGGACTGGTTCATATCGACGATGATGTAATCACAGATAGCTGGGTGTCATTAATCAGGCCACCTTTGACGAAGGTATTATTTACAAATGTCCATGGCCTTCTGTGGGAAGACCTAAAGGATCAGCTGAGTTTTGATGAGCTTTGGCCTGAACTTAATGATCAGCTGCAATCAACCGATCTATTCATCGCCCACAATGCCTCCTTTGACAAAAGTGTGCTGCATAAAACCTGCGGCCATTATGACATCGCCTTTCCCCCTGCCCCTTTTCATTGCACGGTAAAATTGGCAAGACGAACTTGGGCTTTACAAAACAATAAACTCAAGACTGTGTGTGAACACCTTGGCATTGAACTGAACCACCATGAAGCTCTGTCAGACGCAAAGGGCTGCGCCGAAATCGCCATCGCCGCTGCCAAGAAGAATAACTGCTCAGTATTGGAGCTATTTTGATGGTAGATATAGTCCCACGTATTATCGGCATTTCAACACGTGCCCTTTTTGGTCTTGATGATATTGGCGTAGATAATTTACGCATCAGCTTAGCCACAGCACAAAGTAATCTGACGCATGAGCATGTTATCCGTACATTCCTTGATTGGAATGAGTAGACATACAACAGATGAATTTAATGACATGAATGATCCAGAGGATAACTGGAATGATAATGAAAAAACACGCGGCTTTAATACTTGTTATATGCTGCATGATATAGAGGAGCATTGGCGCTTACCCTTTTTCGAAGGGCCAAAGAAATTCAATGCATGTGACCTAAGCTATGTTGAATTTTATGTCACCATTTTTAGGCAAAAAACAATATACTTCCCAAGAATGTTAAAGCATACTGTCATTCAGAAAAAGCTGACAGTGGCAGAGGAGTGGCTTAAATCACAAAGTGATATACCTGAAGAAATTTCCTCTATTTTAACTGGCTATACGCCTATGTAACCATATTTTAATGTGGCACTGGAGCAAGGTGAATATTGCGAAGAGCATGAATATAAAAGCGAATTTGCTTTTGAGTTTGGCACGCAGCCATTGGCTACTCTAAAAAGTAATAAATCCAAATATTTAGATGATTTTGTGCCTAGCTCAAACGTTAAAATATATGGCTTTTTGGATCAAATACTCATGAAAGAAATTTCTGTAGACGGCATATTCCCCTTAAACGCTGACAGTGTTTGGATTAACTTAAAAAATTGTTGGGTTAATAGAGTTAACCTTCCAAATACATAGGGTGCTATTTTTGTGAAGCGAACCCATTATTTGGACTAATTTAAAAGAAGCACATCAGCGCCATTTAATGAGGAATAGATCATCCGCGTCCTGAAAGGCTAGGAAGCTGGTCAGACAATCACGGTAGTTCTATATACCAAGTTGTTTGATATGATAGTATCAGCCAATATATATTCCTCTCGATTGAGGGGGTTCAGACTACAGCAGCACATTGGATGTGGACATATAATCATGAAAGGCTCAATATGGTGTTCGGTGGTATTTCATCAAAATAAAAAGTTAATTCTAAAACAAGGCAGGGACATGTCTGTGGTGGCCTAAAAATCTACTTTTAACGCCAACTATAGCCAAATGCAGTGAATTTTGATCACCTCATTTGGCTATTAGTCTTTATGTCGGTTCGACTTATCAATAAATAATGATCTCATTATTTATTGGTCTCGCTATAAAAATGGGTGGATTGCAAATATATGGCACAAAAAGATAATCAAAGTCATTCAAATGGTCACAGCGATATGGATCAGGTGGCAGAAGACTTTTTAGACTTATGGCAACGCAATATTACTGTCTTGTCCAAACGTTTGCAGTCGGGTGATATAAATCAAGGGTCATTAGAGCGCCGCATGCCTGATTTTTCGCAAATGACGAGCGAGTTAAATACTATGCTCGCGAACGCTTTTGAAAATATCAGGCCATATAATAAAGATGCCAGTAATAAAGATGCCAGTGATCAACAGCCTGCCAAAGCAAAAGGGGCCACACCCGTTAAAAGCAAACCAAAATCATCTGGTAAAAAGGGTCAGCATCCAAAAGGTTTAAAGAATGGATGATGCAAAAGGAATTGATGATTTACAAGCCATCCTTGCGGGCTTGGTAAAGCAATTACCCAGTCAGTTTAAACACTTAGAGCTTCTGCCAGAACTGCTACCAGAACTGCTACCAGAACTGTTATCAGAACTGCTGCAGAAAAATCCCTATATGCTGGCGGTGGTTTATGATGAAATTATGGGCGATGTGCGACTGCCGCGACCCATATTATGGCATCTGTTGCATAGTGCAGCTGCTTGGGGCAGTGCCCCTTTCGGTGCCGCATCAAGCATAACAGGCCAGTCGTTTTGGGCAGGCCATTTGCCTTGGGCAGGTCTGGCGCCTTGGGATCAAAGCCTTGAGGCCGCGGGACAAGAGATTACCGCGAAAATTCCCCGCGAGAAAATCCCAGAATTTATGGCGCTTATAGCAAAAAAATCTGCAGGCCGTATGAAAGATTTTTTGCAGGGTGTCAAAGATTATTATGATCACCCTTATAAGCGGAAGCCATCGGATGCTGTTGTTGCTGCACAGTTTGGTACCACACGCTTGCTTGATTTTGGCGGCGATGGCAAACCTTTGTTTTTGATCCCGTCTTTGATTAGCCCGTCTTATATTTTTGATCTGATGCCTGGTCAAAGCTTGTGTCAATATTTAATCGAAAAGGGCTACCGACCTTTATTGATCGACTGGGGAATGCCTGGCAGCGAGGAACTGGATTTCTCGCTGAGTGATTATATCTATAAACGCATGTTGCCTTGCTTGGATTATGTTGCAAATTTGGCTGGGGCGCGCGTCCCTGTTATCGCCTCGTGCCTTGGGGCATCGATTGCTTTTGGTATGGTGAGCGTCGATAGTGCGCGCGGTGCTGGCCGTAAAATCGATAAGTATGTAACAATGTCAGCGCCTTGGGATTTTCAGGCGATGCTAGACAACCACATGATGGGTACAGGCGATAGCCGAAAAACCTATAACGCGCTTCGGGATATATTTAAGCTTATGCCCAAAGGTATGCCGATGACTGTGGATATGTTGCAAACCATGTTTGCTTATATCGATCCGATGGGGCGTGACCGATATTTTAGGCGGTTTTCTAAAATGGACCAAACCAGTGTGGCTGCGGAATTTTTTGTGGCAATTGAGGTTTGGGCTAGTAGCGGTGCACCCATCGTGCGCAAGGTTGCCGAAACGGTGATGGGGGAATGGAATGCGACCAATGCCCCCGCTAAGAGCGAATGGATTATTACAGACCCAGATGATGACCAACCCCATAGTGTTGATTTAAGTAAAATTACCACCCCAGTTTTCCTTGCTGTTTCCCCAGCCGATAAAATTATCCCTCCCGTTGGGGCTGGCTTGCCCGCAACGATATTACCAAATGTGACACGTCATGACCCAGGTGCTGGACATTTAGGAATGATGGTGGGGCCAAAAGCCAAAAAAGGCATGTGGGACCCTATGATGGCTTGGATCGAAAAGCCTGATCTAAAACCAACACGCAAAGCTGCTAAAAGAAAGCCTAGCCCAAGAAAATCAAAGCAAACTCCTACAGCCAAGCACAGCAAGAGTACCGTCCATGCGACCTGATGTTGTCTCACTCGCACATTTTTATCGCAGCCAACTTGGTCAAACGAGTGCCGATTTAATCTCAGATGCTTTGCTCAGAATTTGGCCTGCTGCAGATGGGAGGCAGTCTGATGCCTCATCAACAAACAGTCACAAAGGTAAACTAACCTTTGGTATTGGCTATGCATTACCTTATTTAACCCGCTTTCAGGCCCTAGGTGCGGATGCTTATGCCTTTATGCCAGGCGGACAAGGTGTAACCCACTGGCCGCAACATAGGAAAAGTCGTTCTGTTCTGGTTGATGAGTATCACCTACCGCTGGAAAGCTCGTCCATAGACCGTATCCTGTTGATGCATGCGCTCGAATATTCTGATCGACCGCATTTGTTACTGCGTGAGGTTTGGCGTGTTTTGGTCCCGGGCGGTGATGTTATTGTTGTTGTACCTAATCGCCGCCGCACATGGTCGGCTGTCGATAAGACCCCCTTCGGTCATGGTAAACCCTATAGCAAGTCGCAGATTTATAGTGTGATGAAAGATCAAATGTTACCAGTTGATATATGTGATACGGCTTTGATGCTGCCACCGATGCGGCTGGTTGGTTACAATCGTCTCGCAAAGTGGATTGAACGCCCTATCCATAAA
>JABABO010000261.1 GCA_014238195.1 Kordiimonadaceae bacterium
GAAGATGAAATTGCCGCGATCTGTGCAGCGATAGGCGCAAGTTATGCTGGGAAGCTTGGTGTAACCAGTTCTAGTGGCCCTGGAATTGCCTTAAAGGGGGAAGCCATTGGTCTTGCGATCTCGACCGAGCTACCAGCCCTAATTATCAACAGTCAGCGCGGCGGACCCTCAACGGGCTTGCCCACCAAAACCGAGCAATCGGATTTATACCAAGCCGTTTATGGCCGTAATGGGGATGCACCGCTGCCAGTGCTTGCAACACGCAGCCCGGGTGATTGTTTTGAAACTGCTGTCGAAGCGTGCCGTATCGCCGTGAAATATATGACCCCCGTGATTTTACTGACCGATGGTTTTATTGCCAATGCGGCTGAACCTTGGAAATTACCAGACTTGGACGCGATCCAACCGTTTAAAGTTGATTTCGCTGATACCCCATCCGAGGGGGAGACCTTCAGTCCTTTCAAACGCGACAGTAAAACGCTGGCTCGTAATTGGGCAGTACCCGGCACAAAGGGCTGCGAACACAGGATTGGTGGCATCGAAAAGGATGCCACATCAGGTCATATCAGCTATGACCCTGAAAATCACCAGCACATGACAAACCTTCGCGCCAGTAAAATTGATGGCATAAAACATGATATCCCGCCGCAAGATGTCGACCAAGGAAACACAAGTGGTAAGCTAGCGGTCGTTGGTTGGGGATCGACATACGGCCCAATCAGTGAAGCGGTAACGGCGGCGCGCGCTTTGGGATATGATGTCAGCCACATTCACTTACGTTACATAAACCCAATGCCTGCAAATTTGGCGGACTTGCTAGCGGGTTTTGATAAAGTCATTATCCCAGAAATGAATACAGGGCAGTTAAAAACAGTGATCCGCGATAAATTTTTAATCGATGCCGTGCCTGTCAACAAAGTATCTGGGCAACCGTTTAAAATATCGGAAGTGCTTGATGCCATCCGTGAAAACCTTGGGGGGGAGTAAGCATTATGAGCGAGAAATTAACCATCAAAGATTTCACCAGTGATCAAGAAGTCCGCTGGTGCCCTGGGTGCGGCGATTATGCGATTTTGAAATGTATGCAACGGACATTACCTGAACTAGGCGCAACCCGCGAAAATACGGTATTTGTATCTGGTATTGGCTGTTCTAGCCGTTTTCCTTACTATATGGATACTTATGGTTTTCACACGATACATGGTCGCGCACCATCCTTTGCAACGGGGATTAAGCTGTCAAAACCTGAACTAGACGTTTGGCTGGTTACGGGTGATGGTGATGGCTTATCAATTGGTGGTAATCACCTCATGCACGCCCTGCGACGCGATGTTGATATTAATATTCTGTTGTTCAACAATAAAATTTATGGGCTAACGAAAGGGCAGTTTAGCCCTACGTCTGATGTGGGGACCAAGTCACCATCAACACCGCAAGGGTCTATCGATCCCGCGATGAATCCATTATCCTTTGCATTAGGATGTGGTAGCCGCTTTGTAGCACGCACCGTTGATACAGCGCAAAAGCATATGCCAGGTGTTTTTACAGCCGCTCACGGATTTAAAGGGGCAGCCTTTGTTGAAATCCTGCAAAATTGTATTGTTTATAACGATGCCACTTGGGCCAATGTCACAGACAAATCCGTCGCGTCTGAAATGCAGTTATTACTTGAAAACGGCAAGAAAATGATTTTCGGTAAAGACCGCAATAAAGGCATCCGACTGAACATAGAAACGCTTAGCTTAGAAGCCGTAATGATTGACGAAAACGGGTTCACTGAAGATGATATTCTAACCCACGACCAAACAAACTTGGGCGTTGCCCGTATGCTTGCAGAACTTGGCGGTAAGGCGGGGGAACCAATGGCGATGGGTGTGATCTATGCTGTTGAGGCCGAACAAAGCTACACCGAAGCTGTCAATGCGCAAGTGGACGCTGTAAAGGGGAACCGTACCCTCAAAGATTTGATGTTTGCTGGTGAAACTTGGGACGTCGAATAATACTTATAACCTATTGCTATTCACAATCCAGTCTAAGGGCACTATAGCCAATTGCGGTGAATTTTGATCACCTTATTTGGCTATAAGTTTTTGTGTCGGTTCGACTTATTAATGAATAATAAGATCATTATTCATTGGTCTCGCTATATCAATCAAACAACACCGATACTGATGTTTCATGCGCGATGCGGTTCATGGCTTCGGCAAGCAGTGGGGCGACAGTAACGACGCGAATTTTTGGGTTTGCTTCGCAGTCATCGGTTGGGCGAATACTGTCAGTGATCACGAGCTCATTCATACAGCTTTTGGTAATACGCTCGTAAGCGGGGCCAGATAATACGCCATGCGCCACATAGGCTGACACTGATTTTGCCCCTTCATCCATTAAGGCCTGAGCCGCATTACAAAGTGTTCCTGCACTATCAACGATATCATCAACAAGGATACAGTGTGTATCAGCAACGCTACCCACAACGTTCATGACTTCGGACACACCTGCACGTTCACGGCGCTTATCGACAATAGCAATCGGTGCGTCCATACGCTTAGCATAGGCACGTGCCCTGACAACACCCCCGACATCAGGCGAAACGATTGTAACTTGCTTACCGATATATTTTTCTTTCAGGTCACGCACCAGAACAGGCATGGCATACAGATTATCCGTTGGAATATCAAAAAAGCCTTGAATTTGACCTGCGTGCAAATCCATCGTTAAGACACGGTCAGCACCTGCTGTGGTGATTAGATTAGCCACTAACTTTGCAGAAATCGGTGTGCGCGGACCAGGTTTGCGGTCTTGCCGCGCATAACCGTAGTACGGGATAACCGCCGTAATACGACGTGCACTAGCCCTACGCAAAGCATCAATCGTAACCAGTAGTTCCATCATATTATCGTTAGCGGGATAATTTGTTGGTTGAATGAGAAAAACATCTTCCCCACGGACATTTTCATGAATTTCCACAAAAACTTCTTCATCGGAAAAACGTTTGATGTCAGCTTTTGTAATCGGCAGGTTCAAGTAAGCAGCAATGGCTTCAGCAAGTTCTTGATTAGAATTGCCAGTGAGTATCTTCATGCCCATGAGGTTGTCTCCGCGCTGGTGCTTTGCTTAAATACTTTGGTTCCTGTATCAGGCACACATTGCCCTGTAAAGACTTAGCTGAGAAAATGATGAGAGGACACAAAAAAGTAAGTCATTATTTCTGCTGACTAAGTAGGCAACATGATCATAGCGATTTGCCTGCCATAGTCGCTTTCACCCTTATGACAGGTACGCCGATAAGAAAAATGCGTCTGACTTTGGTAGGTGTCTGTTTTAGAATATGTGGCATCTGCTATCCCTGCTTTAATAATTTTGCTACGCACAAAAGCCATGAGGTCAAACTGAAAATGGCTGTCATCACGACCCTTAATAAAGAATTTTTGATGCGAATCGCTTATCTGGCAAAATGTGCTTCGGAACTCAGCCCCCACTTCATAACTGGCCTGCTGAATTGTGGGGCCAGTTGCTGCGATAATATTGTGTCGCTGCGCGCCCAAATGCTCCATTGCCAGAATTGTATTTTCAATAACCCCCGCAAAGGCACCCTTCCACCCTGAATGTGCGGCGCCAACCACACCTGCTTGATAATCAATAAATAAAACTGGGGTACAATCAGCCGTAAGAATACCCAAGACTATCTCAGAATGTTTCGTAACCATGGCATCTGCTTTTGGTCGCTCAGCTAGATTATCAGGTGTGACCGTATGCACGAAATTACTATGAATTTGATACAGTGTAACCAACGGTGTGCAAGGATCACCTGATAGATGTGTGACTGCGCGTCGGCGATTTTCAGTAATGCACTCTTTTGTATCCCTTGAACCAGGGCCGCAGTTTAAACTATTGTATACGCCTTTTGACACGCCGCCACTATTGCCTAAAAAACCGTGGGGCACTTTTATGAGTTGGCTATTTTCACTGTTAAGCATTTAAATCCTTTAAAATCCTAATGGCGGGGCAAGCTGGGTGTTTTGAATGAGCATCACTTTAAACAAGTCACCCATCTCACCCGGCGCTGTTAAACGCTTTAAGGAAGCGAGAAGATCACTTTGTTCTTGGGCACTGGCATGCTTTGCTAATTGCTCAGCGCGGGCACCAAGGCCAAGATTCATTAAAAATTGTCCCTGTGTTGTTGTGAAAGACTTACCGTTCACGGCAGCACTGATCGCAGAAAAATCAACATGCGCCGTGATGTCCGCTTCGCCAGGTTCAGCAAGAACATCGATATATTTATGGGCTTTTACAGCTTGTAAGCTATCCCCATGTGCGGGTGTTAGATACCCATAATCAATCAAAAGTGCGACTGTAGGCGCAGTCGCTAAACGCTCGTTTATTAAACGCATCACATTGATCGCACTAGGGCATACTTCTAACACACTATTCTCAGCTGCTTGTCTACGGTCTGGCTGTGTCAGGGCAAACTGTGGGCTAAGCGGACCAAGTTGAAAGTGCAGTTGATTATTTGCCACAGCGATATAACGCTCGAACCACTGAGAATTCTTTTTTTGAAATTGATGAATGGGGAGAGCATCTAAAAACTCATTCCCAATAATAATAGCTGGCCCAAATTTAACCGAGCCTAAGTCGTCATACCAAGAGGCACTCGGTACTCGGTTTGCTTGGCGTGCGCGCATGTCCGAACTCGTTTCAACAAAACAGACCTCAGCCGCTTTTATAAAATCTGGGACAGACTGTGCAACACGCAATAAATCCTGCATTAACGTACCACGGCCAGGACCTAATTCTATCAGCGAAAACGGGGTTGGCTTATCCATAGCTTGCCAACGCTCAATCGCCCAAAGGCCGATCATTTCGCCGAACATTTGACTTATTTCTGGAGCAGTGACAAAATCCCCATCGGCGCCAAAAACCTGCTTATTTTGATAATAACCATAGTCAGGGTGCATCAAACAATCGGCCATATAAGCCGCGACTGTGATGGGACCAGTTGCTGTAATATGTTTCACAAAGTGTTTCTTAAGCGACATACTATTTCTTGTGGTTTTGACGACGCGCATATGTGACACCTTGCATAATCAGCCAAGCTGCAAACAAAAACATCGGAACGCTTAACATTTGTCCACGCGAAACCCCAACAAACAGACCAATATGTGCGTCGGGTTCACGGAAAAATTCGACAGTTAACCGCGCTGCCCCGTAGCCAAGAAAGAATACCCCAGCGATTACACCTGGCATTTTTTGAGCCAAGTCCGTTTTATGATATAAATACTGCAATAATAGAAACAACACTAAACCTTCGCCAAGTGCTTCATAGAGCTGGCTTGGATGCCTTGGCAGAACCAAAGGATCATACGGGAAGATCATTGCCCACGGAACATCGGTCGCACGCCCCCAAAGTTCCCCATTGATGAAATTAGCCAGGCGGCCTGTCAACAAACCAATCGGGCTGACAATCGCGATAATATCCGCCATGCGCATCAGGTCCAGCTTATGTTTACGGGCATAAAAAATGACCGCCAAAACAACACCAATCAAACCGCCATGAAAGGACATTCCCCCATCCCATAACTTTAAAATCGCTAATGGGTCAGACAAGTAGGCGCTAAAATTATAAAACAATACATAACCAAGGCGACCGCCAAGAATCACACCTAGCGTGGCCCATGTAACAAAATCATCAATATGTTCCATGCTCATAACAGCGCCCGGTTTTTTACACAATCGGCGAATATTCCACCAAGCAAAGATCAGACCTGCCATATAGGCCAAAGAATACCAACGGATCGCAAGCGGTCCTATTTCTATAAGTATGGGATCGATTGTCGGATAAGTCAGTAGGCTGATATTTATTAAAGTCATGAATTTTGCGCCATTTTAATTGCTCCTGTGGTAATGATCATACCCAGAGCTAGGCTGTCAAGTCATCAGATGTATCTGCAAGCTACGCTCTTGATCATTGCCCAGTCATGATTCTTGAAATTACCTTGCAAATACGCCATATGATATGGATGCAGTAAATAAGTTATTTACAGCAGCAATAAACCAGATAGGCGCAAATGATCAGGAAATGAACTATGCAAACAAATAATAAATTTTTTGACGATTTATCAAAACTTGCCACAGGTGCGGCTGGGGCGCTGCACAGTGCACGCGGCGAGATGGAAGATAGCTTTCGCGTATGGCTTGATCGCCAACTTGCACAAATGGACCTCGTTAGCCGTGAAGAGCATGACGTTGTTCGCGCGATGGCTGAAAAGGCACGCTTGGAAAATACTGAATTGCGCACTGAATTAGAAGCCCTAGCAAAAAAAATGGCCAAACTTTCAAAGTAAGCCATTGGTCAAAGTAAATCATTGGCATATCACTCTGGTTTTGCGATGGTTTCTTGTCTAACGTAAAAAACTTGAATTAAGTCTTACTTAATAGAACTGGCCTTAAGCTTGATATAGCCACTTGGTTTTTTTATGCTGGTAAATATGACTTAATATAAATAAAATGCTAAAAACTTAAATTGGTACTTGCATGATGACTCGGACAATGGCACGCTATATATAGTGTTTATATTTTGGAAGGATGCCAGATACAGTGATTCTGGTCGAACAATATTAACGCCGACCGGCTAACCAATCTGCCGGTATATGCTGGTAGATCCCATTTAAGGGGAAACAAGATGACGACCTTAAACACCAGCCACAGCGAGACCGCAGTTGAGAACCCCGTGAGTGTCGCAGAAGAAATCGCTGGCGCCAACGAATGGACATACGAGCGTCACAGTGAAGATGAATTAACACTCTTTTTAAACGGTCAATATACCGATATGCAATTTCGCCTGATGTGGCGTGAAGATTACAAAACGCTACAATTTGCTTGTTTGTATGATCTAAAAGTTCAAGACTCTAAGCTTGCCGATATATATCACGCTGTTGGTTTAATGAACGAGCGTATGTGGATCGGTCATTTTGAATATTGGGCTGAAGAAGAAGCCTTATTGTTCCGACATGCAAGCCTAGCAAACGAACCCATGGGTGGATATATCAGCGAAGATCATATTGTCACCATGCTTGAGACTGCTATTAGCGAGTGTGAGCGTTTTTATCCCGTTTTTCAATTTATAATGTGGGGTGGTCAAAGCCCAACTGAAGCCATTGAAACCGCCATGCTTGACTGTATGGGCAGCGCATAAAAAGTAACGACGTCTCAAACAGGTTTTTGCATGGCTCATGCGAGTGACCATATTAACAATTGTGCTATTTAAAAGGCGGGGCTATGCTCCGTCTTAAATTTTTGCCTTAAATTTTTGCCCTAAATTTTTGCATGAAAGTTTAAAATATGAGTATGGATCAATTTAATTCATCATCCCCCCTTGTTCTGGTCGGATGCGGTAATATGGGCCGCGCACTGGCTGGGGGCTGGTTCAAGGCTGGCCTATCGGTTGAGGGGTTTATCGGTATAGATCCGGGCTATAAGCATGGTTCCATTCAAAATATCCCAGATCATTGCATTAAGGCGCACAGCCATGATGTTGCTGCAATGGCTAAAGTACTGGTGATCGCCCTTAAACCGCAACTGATGAAAACTGCCCTGCCCAGTTTGCAGCATTTGGTGGGTATAGATACGCTTTTGGTGTCAGTTGCTGCTGGAACACGGATAAAAACTTTTACGGATGTTTTTGGGACATGCGCGACAGTGCGTGCGATGCCCAATACCCCAGCGGCTGTGGGGGCAAGTATAACGGGTATGGTTGCCAATACTCACGTGGGTAAACAAGAACGGGCGCTGGCTGAAACCTTATTGGCCTGTGTTGGACAAACTGTCTGGGTATCTTCTGAACACTTGCTTGATAGTGTCACAGCCGTTTCAGGCAGCGGACCTGCGTATGTTTTTTACTTGGTAGAAGCCATGGCTGCTGCCGCTGTTAATCAAGGTTTGGACCAAAATACCGCCATGACACTTGCGCGTGAAACAATCATCGGTGCTGGGCGTTTATTACAGTTAAATCCAGACATCAGCCCCCATATAATGCGGGAAAATGTAACCAGCCCTAATGGGACCACTGCTGCTGCCTTGAATGTGCTCATGGAAGCTGACGGTCTAGGTCTTCTGATGGATGAGGCCATTGCAGCAGCCGTTAAACGCGCCCGCGAACTCAGTTAACGCTAAGGTCTGTTCTCTGGCCTGTTCTCTGGCCTGTTCTCTGGCCTACACATCCCTTATAAA
>JABABO010000045.1 GCA_014238195.1 Kordiimonadaceae bacterium
ATTACAAAAATATAGGATTATAACCCGCAAGATTCGCGGATAATTAATTCAGTTGAGAGGGTGGATGAGCTGACTTTTTCACCTTCTAACATTCTGGTGAGTTTGCTAACCAGCAAACGCCCTGCTTTAGAAATATCTTGCCTAATCGTGCTAAGTGGGGGGCTCGTATAAGCTGATACAAATACATCATCATATCCGATAACTGCAACATCATCAGGAATTGACAGGCCTGCATTGGTGAGAGCCCGCATCGCGCCAATAGCGATCATGTCAGAGGCTGCAACGACACCATCAAACTCAACCCCTTGCTCAATCAAAATTTCTAATGCTTCAATCGCTGATTCAGGATAAAAATGGGCCGGTACGACCAACCGTTGATCAAGTGGCATGTCATGCATTGCCAAAGCTTGCTTATATCCCTCAAAGCGTAATTTAACTTCAGGCCCTTCGATATCCCCAACAAAGGCGATATTCTTGCGCCCCATGCGGATCATATGGTTTGTACCACGCCGTCCACCTGCCTGATTATCACTACCCACAGAACAATACTGTTGCCCGGGCAATTTAGCGCCCCATGTAACAAAAGGAATGTTGTGTGACGCAAGCTCATTCAACCGTGTATGCAGCGTACTTTGACCAATAACGATTAAACCCTCACAACGGCCAGACGTCACCAATTCCGTCGCACTTTGCATGTCTGTCAAATCTAAGTGCGAAATAAGCAAATCACCATTTTGCTCTTGAAGCGCATCTCCGATGCCGCCAATAAGATCTAGTAAAAACGGGTCAGCCAAACGTGTATCGCGGCCCTGAGGCGGCGGAATGATAACTGAGATTGTTTTACTGACGACGGTTTCGCGCAATTGATCAGCAAATCTACCAGTATAATTATTGTTTCGGGAAATCGTGCGGATTTTCTTCTTTGTCCGCTCAGACACCAACGGACTATCGTTCACGGCGCGAGAAACGGTGGAAATAGACACGCCGGCAAGCTCTGCCAAGTCCTCTAGTCTATAAATATCATCCGCCATTTACGCCTCGCTTTACTTATTGCAAATTTATGCAAACTTTACACTATATTTCCCTATAAAGTAAAGATCTGTCTCTAGAGTCTATCTTCTTAAAAATGAATCAACTAAATGATTCCTTTTTCGAAAGAATAGTGATTCAAGATAAAGGCTGGGCGAAGAAAGGTCAGCCATTAATCGCTAAAGCGCCTTAAAGCCCCTGGGGGGGCACTGGATGACCATGACGTTTGTTGCTGCGCTCAGACATGACCAAATCACCGCGCCCTGTGTGTTTGATGGCCCTGTTAATGGAGAACGGTTCTTAGCTTATGTCAAGCAATGTCTTATACCAACACTTAAACAAGGGGACACCGTCATCATGGATAACCTGTCTTCTCACAAAAGCAAAGCGGTGCGAGAAGCGATCAGAGGCGCAGGCGCAAGGCTTTTCTTCCTGCCACCTTATATAGCGAGACCAATGAATAATGAGATCATTATTTATTGATAAGTCGAACCGACATAAATACTTATAGCCAAATGAGGTGATCAATATTCACCGCATTTGGCTATAGTCCAGACCTGAACCCGATTGAAATGGTTTTTGCAAAACTAAAAAGGCTCCTCAGAAAAGCCAAAGAACGCTCTAAAACTGAAACATGGAAAAGAATTGGCGACCTCATTAATCACTTTTCACCCCAAGAATGCTCAAATTACATTAAACATGCGGGATATGCATCACTTTAAATCAGATAGACTCTAGGCGAACCGATTATAAAAAAGCGAGACCACAGAAAAATGATATTATTTTCTGTGATTAGTCGAACGGCCACTTTCGTATCTTTTATTAGGATGGTGAAATAATCTACCGCTAATAAAGTGCAAATGGTAATTGCAAATCAAAAACAGCACGTTAAACTAACGCTAACTATAAACCATACTCATGAAAAGGATATTTGGGCATGACCGCACCAGACCTAAAAGATGTTTACCCAGTGCCAGCCCATATTGCCGCAGAAACCCTTTGCACAACTGAACAATATGAGGACATCTATACTCGTTCAGTCACTGATCCTGAAACTTTTTGGGCGCAAGAAAAAAACCGCATCACTTGGTCCAAGACCCCTACAATCATTAAAAATACCAATTACACGGGTGATATTTCCATAAAATGGTTCGAAGATGGGGAATTAAACGCTTGCTATAACTGTGTTGACCGCCATTTGCCAAAGCGGGCAAATGACACTGCTATCATCTGGGAAGGTGATGATCCGAATGTCAGCAGCAAAATTACCTACGCTGAGCTTCATAAATCAGTCAGCAAGTTTGCAAATATCTTAAAAACGGAAGGGGTTAAAAAAGGTGACCGAGTTACCCTTTATATGCCGATGATCCCCGAAGCAGCTTACGCTATGCTGGCCTGTGCGCGTATCGGTGCCATACATAGTGTAATCTTTGGCGGGTTTTCCCCAGATGCTATCGCTGGTCGTCTGCATGACTGCCAGTCAAATTTTATTATAACAGCCGACGAAGGTTTGCGCGGTGCAAAAACTATCCCCTTGAAGGCCAATGTTGACCAAGCCATTAAGCTTCTTGCACAAAAACACGGCGGCACTGTTGACCGTGTTTTAATCGTCAAACACACGAACGGTGATGTTGCCTTCACCGAAGGCCGTGATATTTGGTATCATGAAGCACTAAAGTCAGCGGACAGCGATTGCATGTGCGAACCCATGAACGCTGAAGACCCCTTGTTTATTTTGTACACCAGTGGCTCAACAGGTCAGCCCAAAGGTGTTCTGCATACGACAGGTGGTTATATGGTGTGGGCGAGCATGACCCATGAATATATTTTTGATTACAAGCAAGGGGATATTTATTGGTGCACGGCTGATGTCGGCTGGATTACAGGTCACAGTTACATTGTGTATGGCCCGCTTGCTAATGGGGCAACGACATTGATGTTTGAAGGTGTCCCCAATTATCCTGATGCATCACGCTTCTGGCATGTGGTCGATAAGCATAAAGTGAATATCTTTTATACCGCGCCAACCGCTATTCGTGCGATAATGCGCGAGGGCGACGATTACGTAACCAGCACTGATCGCTCTAGCTTGCGTTTGCTTGGTACGGTGGGTGAACCGATCAACCCCGAAGCATGGAGCTGGTATAACCGTATCGTAGGCGAAAATCGTTGTCCAATTGTTGATACTTGGTGGCAAACCGAAACTGGGGCTGCACTTATTACACCGCTTCCAGGCGCAACGCCGCTTAAACCGGGTTCCGCGACCAAACCTTTTTTTGGTGTGCAGCCTGCACTTGTTGATACTGATGGCAATATCCTAGAAGGTGAAGCCGAGGGCAACCTTGTAATGCTGGATAGTTGGCCAGGCCAGATGCGCACCGTTTACGGCGACCACGAACGCTTTAAAATGACTTATTTCAGTACGTATGATGGCATGTATTTCACAGGTGATGGCTGCCGCCGCGACGCAGATGGTTATTATTGGATTACGGGCCGTGTGGATGATGTGATTAACGTATCAGGTCACCGTATGGGTACAGCTGAAGTTGAAAGCGCCCTTGTTGCACACACTTTAGTGAGTGAAGCAGCTGTCGTTGGCTATCCACATGACATAAAAGGCCAAGGCATTTATGCCTATGTAACCTGTAACGTGGGTGTTGAAGCAACGGATGCCCTTAAAGCAGACTTAGTAAAATGGGTGCGCCGTGAAATTGGCCCGATTGCAACACCTGATCTTATCCAATTTTCACCTGCACTGCCAAAAACACGCTCTGGCAAGATCATGCGGCGGATTTTACGTAAGATCGCCGAAAACGAATTTGATAGTCTTGGCGATACGTCCACCCTTGCGGACCCAAGCATTGTTGATAGCTTGATTGCAAACAGGCAAAACCAGTAGCCACAAAAGAACACGACGTAAATAGTTATTCCGCTCAGGTCACTTTAATGATCTTGAGCGATACCTGCTCTGCTTGGTGTACGGATATTTTGGATTAAGCTTTGCACATCACTGGGGACAGGGGCAGTCAGGCGCATGACACAATATGCCACAGTAAAATTCACCAACATACCAATGGCACCGATCCCTTCGGGGGATATGCCTATCAACCAGTTATTTGCGCTATTCATATCGGGTGCAACAAATTTAAAATACACAATATAGGTGCCAGTAAACAATAATCCTGAAAGCATACCAGCAATTGCCCCTTCTTTGTTCATGCTTAAGCTAAATATACCCATTAATATGGCTGGAAATAAACTCGCCGCAGCCAACCCAAAGGCAAAGGCGACCACTTGTGCCACAAAGCCTGGTGGATTTATACCCAAATAACCAGCGACACCAATAGCGCAAGCCGCTGCAATCCGCGCATAGCGTAATTCTTGACGGTCGCTAATGTTTGGATTGATCGTTTTCTTCACCACATCATGGCTTATAGCACTGGATATCACTAATAAAAGCCCTGCGGCGGTTGAAAGCGCGGCGGCCAAGCTGCCAGCAGCAACGAGGGCAATAACCCAGCCTGGCAAGCCAGCGATTTCAGGATTAGCAAGCACCATAATATCGCGGTCAACATAGACTTCATTGGCGCTTAATGTATTGTCATTTGTTAATTTTCGTGCGCCGATGCGGGTTCGCTCATCGCCGTCAAACGCTGGTTTTCCAGCAAACGGCGCCCCTGCGCGGTACTGAATTTTACCGTCGCCGTTTTTGTCCGACCAGCCAATAAGACCAAGATTTTCCCAGTTTTTAAACCAGTCAGGCGTATCCTTGTAGCTCGTTTCATTCACAGTATCAATAAAGTTGATCCGCGCAAATGCCCCAACCGCAGGGGCTGTTGTATAGAGTATGGCAATGAACACCAAGGCCCATCCAGCAGACCGCCGTGCATCAGCAACATTTGGTACAGTGAAAAAGCGCACAATCACATGCGGTAGGCCAGCTGTGCCCACCATCAAAGCAAGTGTAATAGCAAAAATATCAATGTTTGATTTCGTACCTTCTGTATAAGCGCTAAACCCAAGATCAGTTAAGGTGCGATCTAATTTTTGTAAGACAGTTAAGCCAGACCCATCAGAAAGTTCAGCGCCTAAACCAAATTGAGGGACTGGATTACCAGTAATGAGCATTGATATGAAAATCGCGGGTACCGTATAAGCAAAAATAAGAACGCAATACTGGGCGACTTGCGTATAAGTAATGCCTTTCATGCCGCCTAGCACAGCATACATAAAGACAATGCCCATGCCAATCAAGACACCCATATCGATGTCAACTTCCAAAAAGCGTGAAAATACTATTCCAACACCGCGCATTTGCCCCGCCACATATGTAAAGCTGATAAAGATCAAACACATCACTGCGACTAGTCGCGCTGCATCGCTATAATAACGATCACCAATAAAATCAGGAACGGTAAATTTACCAAACTTGCGTAAGTAAGGCGCTAACAACAAAGCCAGCAACACATAACCACCTGTCCATCCCATCAAATAAACAGACCCATCATAGCCAAGAAAAGCAATCAGACCAGCCATTGAAATAAACGAAGCCGCACTCATCCAATCAGCAGCCGTCGCCATGCCGTTTAGCACTGGATGCACGCCGCCGCCCGCAACGTAAAACTCTGATGTGGAAGCCACCCGCGACCAAATGGCTATGCCGATGTACAGTGTGAAAGATAAGCCAACGAAGATATATGTCAGTGTTGTTGCATCCATTTTACTGCCCCTTACCCGTCATCGCTTGGTGGATGATTTGGGCTATCACTAGTGTGTGCCCCATAAGCAGCGTCAAGCTTTTTCATCTTTGCAGCATAAACAAAGATCAAGGCCACAAATACATAAATAGAACCTTGTTGCGCAAACCAAAACCCAAGCTTAAAGCCAAAAACTTCATAGGCGTTAAGCGTGTCAACAAAGACAATTCCCGCCAGAAAAGATACAGTAAACCAAACCAGTAAAAGCTTAATCAACAATCTAATATTTGCGCGCCAATAAGCATTCGCGTGTTCAGAAGCTGATAGATCATCATTGATATGTTCATTATGTGCCATTCTGGCTCCCCTCTTGTCACTTAGGAGGAACCTAATGCAGAAAACAAAAATCATCCATCTTTTTTTATGGCTAATTCAAATGCAACTGATTATGAAAGGGGATAATTGAAACAAATTTACGTTAAAGCTGCGTAAGGGTCCATACCTGCTTGAGCAAACATTTCGTGTATTTCACCGTAATAAGTTGCTGGTCTGATCCCTAAACGGTCGCGTGCAGTATCCAATGGTTCAGCCAGAAGTGCGCTGATATCTTCTGACATAATGCATTTTGCCAATTTGCCATTTTTCAATCCTTGACGCATGGCCTTGAATACGGGTGCCCCTTTTGGCGAGAAGCGTTTCACCTCCCACACACCCATATGGGCAATGAAAGCCACACCTAGATTAGGGGATTGACCATGCGTAAAGGCCAGAACACAAATTTCACCCAACGCATCACGGCTATACCCCGTTAATATATGCAGTAAATCATGGGTGTCACGGCGACGATTAGCGTACCATTCGATCTGATCATCGTAGGATTTGTTTTTCTCAGCGAACTTTTCAAATTCCATGACTAAGCCTTCGGCGGTTAAGCCTTGGCTTTCCATAAATTCCAGATAAGCCGCACCAACCGTATTCTTCGGCAGCTGGCGTAAACGGTCATGGTCATCAAGCATCGGCGGCAGATAGGCGCGCTCCTGCAATCGTGTCTGTCCATCTGACGTTGCTAAAAACCGTTCAAAATCTTTTACAAGTGCACGCCCCGTTAAAGCCTCCACAATATGAAAAACTTGTTCGGTATCTTCTTTATCAGCCACCAAATTACGGTAATGACGCCAAGCCTTTAACGGCCTTAAGCGTAGACGTTCACGGTCTGGGTGAATCATAAAGTCATTGGTCGCGTTTTTACTTGCGACAATATTCTTGTTCATATGCATGCAATCATCCATAACAAATAAATATCATACTTTCAAGTCCATAAATTAAAAACTTCAACAATAGGGTCTATATAACGTAGCATTTTAGGTACATCATTCCATACGGGCTTGATTTCTATTGAATGATCACGTTATCTCTGACAGCGTAAAAATATTATTAAGATCAAGTGTCAATTTATCGAGTTTAATTTAAAGAATAAGAGGTCATTATGGATTTTACATCTGATGTCATCACTATTGAAAAAACAGGCCATATTGCAACTGTGTGGTTAGACCGCCCAGAAAAACATAATGCCATGAACAATCCTGTGATTGCTGATTTGGGCCGCGCTATGCATGTTTTAGGGGCTGATGGTGATGTCCGAGCTGTTGTCGTCGCGGGTCGCGGCAAAAGCTTTTGTGTTGGGCTAGATTTATCAGCACTGATGAATATATCTGCGTTTCTGTCAGGCGATGGGTCACCAGCTAGCAAAACCTTAGACCAATTGAAAATCACCACGAGTTTCCAGCAAGCAATCACAGCCGTTGCTGATTGTCCTGTACCTGTTATTGCCGCAATTCATTCAAACTGTATCGGTGCGGGTGTTGATCTAGCAACAGCCTGTGATATTCGCCTTGCCGCCAAAGATGCTGTTTTCAGTGTCCGTGAAACCAAAATGGGGCTTGCAGCCGACGTTGGCACATTGCAGCGATTACCCGGTGTTGTCGCTAAGGGGCATGTGGCCGAATTAGTTTACACAGGTAAAAACATTGATGCGGGACGCGCGGAAAAAATTGGCCTTGTCAATGATCTGTATGAAGACGCTGAAAGCGTTTATGAAGCTGCACTGACGATGGCCAACGAAATCGCTGCTAATGCACCGCTCGCTGTCAAAGGCAGTAAGTTCATTTTACAAAAAGGCGAAGACCTTTCAACCGAGCAAAGCCTGCTCTTAAACGGCCTTTGGACAATGGCGACCAACCTCAATTCCAATGACATCAAGGAGGCAGTCACGGCGTTTATGGAAAAACGCCCCCCTGAATTTACAGGTACCTAGGTACAAACATATCAAACGAAACTGCTAGTCAAACTGGGCGAAATTTGGTGTACGCTTTTGAATAAATGCGCTTGTAGCTTCTGTAAATTCTGGGGATTTTAGTAGCTCCCCAAAGGCTGTCCCCTCTTCCGCCATACGTTGACGCATGGCGTTTTGATGTGTTTGCTTAAGAAACTTTTTCGTATGACGGATTGATGATGCAGGCATGGCAGCTAACTTATGGGCTAGGGTCATGGCCTGGGCCTGATATGTATCCGGGGAACATATGTGATTGACAAAACCACAGTCTTTGGCAAAATTTGCATCAAAGTTATCCCCCAGCAATAACAGCTCTGCTGCCCGATGATAACCCGC
>JABABO010000253.1 GCA_014238195.1 Kordiimonadaceae bacterium
AACAGGCCTTTACCAGCTACAACAATCCCAAAGGCAATGCGGATACAGAGCGCTTTATGAGAACGCTAAAAGAAGAGCGTGTCTGGATCAACGAATGGCCCAGCCCAACCGCATTCTTTAAAGCCTTGGACGATTGGATCAGCCAGTATAATAGCAGCTATCTGCACTCAACACTTGGTACTATGCCGCCAGAAACTTTTGAACTGAAATTTAACCAAAATAAACAACAGAAAAATGTTTGACTATTAAATCACTTTTAGTTATTTAATTATTTAGAGGTTATTAAGCACAGGGGCAAGGAAAATTTTGGGCATTCTTAACGCTAAAAGGAATAATGAAATGCGATATAGTTTATTTACGGCCTTCATTACAGCAATTATTCTTACGTCTGTACAAGGAAATGCTACTAATCAGCAAGATTCAGTAAAAACTGCTGACCAACAAAATACAGAGGATTTGGAAGAGGTTATTGTTACTGGAATGCGCCTAGCCAATCGTCGAGGGATCGCAATCAAGCGAAATTCTGGCACTATAATTGATGCACTAAGTACCGATGACCTTGCACAAACCGTTGATTTGAACATCGCTGATGTACTCAGGCGTTTGCCTGGTGTAAACACAATATTCGATGAGGATGAAGGACGTTACGTTACTGTTCGTGGCCTTGAATCTAATTTTACGCTCTTTACATTTGATGGAATTCAATTAGCCTCCGTTGATCCTGGGTCGCGCCGCGTAAATACCGAAATGATTCCACCAACCGCGGTTAAGCAACTTGAGGTTATTAAAACCCTAACACCTGAATTGGAGGGAAATGCTATTGGGGGCCATGTTAATCTTGTTACCCGTAGTGCTTTTGATGATAAAGATGGTTTTAGATTGAATGTGAACGGTGAATTGGGTTTCTATTCTAGCACCTCTGTTCCAAATGGCCACACAGGGCCTTCTCCAAAAATTAGCGCTGGTATGACCAAAATTTTTGGCCCAAATGAAGAGTTTGGTATTGTTCTTGGCAGTTACTATTATGACAAAAAGCGGGATCAAAGCAAATTTCAAAACATCAATTTGTATGAAGCTGATGACGGACACACGGCGATTGATGACCCGTGGGCGCAAGATTATACAAATGAAATTGCTAGACGTAGCTTAATGGGCAAGTTTGAATTCAAACCAAGCGATGCTTTTCACGCGTTTGCTGGGGCGACTTGGTTCGACTATCAATATGATGAAGTGCGTTACCGCAATACAATTGATGGTAATGGGCAAGCCTTCGGCACAGGATTCCTAGAAGGCTCGTATGATAACGGTGATGCCCAACATCGTGTTAACACATTTCCCATACACCTTACGGTAAAAACTTATAATAGTGGCTTTGAATACCGCCCAAACTATCTGCACTTAGTCGAGTTTGATACAGGATATTCTGTAGGCACTAATGATGTGCCTGGTCTGCAGGTTAGGTGGACAACACCAAATTCTGATGAGGCAGGTTTTGCCTATTCCCTTGCTGACGGCGAGTCAGGTGTTCCGCGCATCACAGTGGCTAACCCCTCATTTATTTCAGATCTCTCCAACTACACCTTGAATCGCGTTGCTTTCTCTGAATTCAATATGCGCGAAGATGTTTTCACGATCAAAGGTGCCTATGGTTATAATATGGAGGCTGATGACGGAATAGGCTTTAAGGTTGGTGGAAGGTACCGTGAGCTGGACAAAATATACCAAAATGAATACGTGGACTATAGGCCGTCCGATGGTGTGGTTATTTCAGGCGAAGATTTTATCAGCACAACATTTGAAATTCCTCTAGCTGGTTATACAGTACCAATTTCAGATTATGTTGCTGCGAATGAATTCAGACAAGATAATATTAATTTGTTTGACGTATTGCGCCCCGATGGCGACAATATCGGTAAGGACTTTGATTTGGAAGAAGATGTGAAAGCTATTTTCGGTATGGTCCGGTATGCTAGTGGTCCGCTGACTGTCATCGGTGGATTAAGGTATGAAAAAACTGAAACCAACGTTCGCTTTTTCAGCAATAGTAATGGTGTTTATGAACAAATCACAAGGGCTGGCTCCTATAGTGATATGCTGCCGTCTGTGACGGTGACGTATGAGCTTGACGAAAATAAGCGTATCAGGGCTGCTTATTCGCAAGCACTTGGGCGCCCTGATTTTAGTGATCTTGCAGGAGCTGGCAGCGTCGGGCGATACGAATTTCTACCCCCCGCTGTTGTCACCCCTGATCCAGACGATAACGAACCTTGGGATATATTGTATGCTCGTGTACGATTAAGTAATGCAAACTTAGAACCAAGGCGCTCTGATAACTTTGATATTGCTTTCGATTGGTTCATCGGAAAAGATCATTTCTTCTCAGTCGCTGGTTTTCACAAGAATATTAATGGTTATATTTTTGATGCTACTCAAACGATTACTGACTTATCTGACCCCCGTTTTGATGGGTTGACCTTGGAAGGAACAGGTAATCTTGCGCTAGGCGGCGAACTGGAAGTTATCCAGCCAATCAATACTGAATCTGCTAAAGTTACAGGCGTTGAGGTGCAATATTATCGTGAAACGTTTGATTTTCTTCCTGGTTTTCTTAAAAACACTGGCCTAACTTTCAACGCAACATTGCTTGATGGAAGTGTTAACTTGCCAAGTGGGGATACATCAAATCTGATTCAACAGCCAAACTTTCAGATGAATGCCTCTCTTCTATACACGAAAGGTAAGTTTGAAGGCAGACTTGCCTTTGCACATCGTTCACGTTACATCAACTCCCTTAATATTGACGATACAACGCGAAGCCGTTTTGCAGGAGCTTACAGTGACCTGAATGTATACCTGCGCTATGATTTTACAAATAAAATCATTGGCAAGTTAAAGATTCGCAATCTAACCAATAAGGATAGAATAAATTGGTATGGAGAATCTGCGCCTGAATTGGGGGCAGTGCACCAAGTCAACAGCTTTGGGCGTTCTGTAGCTATAGCTATTTCATATAAATACTAGGGTTATATTTTTGTGAGTTATATACCCTCCCTGGCAAATAGAAATTACCACCCCGTAAAGTTTCATATACGATAGGCATAATATATGTACGTATTTAGCAAAATAGCACTTAGTATGCTGTTCCTTACTTTAGTAGTTGGATGTTCGCAAAAGGAAACCATGGCCCACAAGCCAAACCATCTTACAATGCGACTAAATAAACCAGCAATCAACGATGTTATGGTTGTAGCACACAGGGCCTGTTGGCACAAAGCTCCAGAAAATTCACTCGCAGCGATTGAGGCATGTATTAATTTAGGTGTAGATATGGTTGAGATTGATGTGCGACTGACACGAGATGGCAAACTCGTTGTAATTCACGATACGACCGTTGATCGAACAACTGATGGTTTTGGCCAGGTTTCCGAAATGACTTTTCAGGAATTGAGAACGCTATATTTACGAAATAATGATGGTGGAAAAAACAAGGCTGTGACGGCAGAAAGGATCCCTACACTTGAGGAAGTATTAAAAATTACTAAAGATAGAATACTTGTGAACATAGATGCAAAAACAGATGTAAGAGCCCAAGCATTAACTATAGCAAAGCAAATAGGGGTGATTTCGCAGACCATTATCAAAATTAATGCAAATTCGCCGGATGACCCAGCTATTATAAATGCAGACTTTTTAGATAGGTCTTTGTTTATGCCTATTGTAAAAGAATTAAAGGACGGACCGTCATTATCCAAAATTGTGCGAGATTATGATGAAATATCACCAGTTGCCTATGAAGTTATCTTTGCGAATACTGAATTTTTACAAGAAGGGGCAGAAGAAATTTTAAGGCAAGGCAATCGCTTTTGGGTGAATACAATGAAAGAAAAATTAGCACCAGGTTATAGTGATGAAATTGCTGTCAAAAATCCAGACGCACATTGGGGTGAATTGATCCGCCTTGGAGTCAATATTTTCCAAACGGACCGCCCAGAAGAGCTCTTAGCATATCTAAATGAACATGATCATCGCCTAAGAAAATAATGAGTAAATAAACTACTAAATTATTTGAACTAGCTCTTATGCTAAAGCATAAATGCTCATGTATTTGATATATTCAAAAATAGTTAGCGGTTCCCAATAGCATATTTTGAGTTAAGTAAGGATAAATTTTATGATTAAGAATTTGGTAAAATTTTACAGCAATACAAGAAAAATTTTATTTTAATGTAAACCTTCTTGGTAGAAAAAATCACCTTCTAAATAACCCCAAGAGCCATCTGTGACTAAATTGAGGGAAAATTCACATTATGACACATAGATTTAGCTTATCCAATCATTCTCACAGACGGTACAACGCCCTTACTGGCGAGTGGGTATTGGTTTCTCCACATCGTACTAAGCGACCATGGCAAGGGCAGATAGAAAAGAGCGAAATTTTTGTACAGTCTTCCTATGATCCCGAGTGTTATCTTTGCCCTGGGAATATGAGGGTTAACGGCGAGAAAAACGAAGAATATAATAGCACCTATGTATTTGCGAATGACTTTGCAGCGCTAAATCTCAAAACTCCCGAAGAATCTTCTGCTGATCCATTATTCAACATGAAAAGCGAGCAGGGCGAAAGTCGCGTGGTCTGCTTTTCACCAGATCATAGCAAGACATTACCTCTCCTTTCTATTAAAGAGATGTCCTGTCTTATTGACACTTGGCAGGAACAATGTTTAGAACTTGGCAGAATTTGGCAGTGGGTTCAAGTGTTCGAAAATAAAGGCAGTCTCATGGGATGTTCAAACCCCCACCCACACGGGCAGATATGGGCCCAAAACCAATTACCTACACTAGTTCAAAGAAAGCAAAAGTCGCAACTTTTATATCTACTTGAAAACGATAGAAATCTATTGGAAGATTATACCACCCGTGAACTGGCAAATGGTGAACGCGTGGTAGTGCATAATACTGATTGGCTTGTTGTTGTACCTTTCTGGGCAGCTTGGCCCTTTGAAACACTTGTACTCCCAAAATTTTCTATTCAGAGAATAACTGATCTGCATCCGCATCAAAAAATTTCTTTAGCGGATATTCTACAACAAATCACCACTCGCTATGATAATCTTTTCGAGATCAGCTGCCCTTATTCTATGGGCTGGCATGGTGCACCCTATGATGAAAAGCCTCATCCAGAATGGACTGTTCATGCCAGCTTCTTTCCGCCTTTGCTCCGTTCTTCTACAGTGCGTAAATTTATGGTTGGGTATGAAATGATGGCAGAACCCCAACGAGACCTGACCCCAGAGCAAGCTGCTGAACAGTTGAGAGCATTATCAACAACTCATTACCTTAAAAGATGATAAGGCACCACTCGATATATAACCATAGCAGGATGAAAGAATATGTCCGTTGACCCCGCCCTAATTAACAGCGTTTATAAAATTTTCGAAACAACCTTTCACAATAAACCAACTTACCTTGTGCAAGCCCCAGGCCGAGTAAATTTGATTGGCGAATACACAGATATAAATCAAGGATTTGTACTGCCATGTGCCATTAATTTTCATACTGTGGTAGCAATTCGCAGTCGTAAAGATAATTATGTGCGTGTGGTCGCTATTGACTTTGACTTGAAAGAAGACCTCTTTAATTTGAAAGAGAAAATCTTATACAATATAGAGCAACCATGGGCTAACTATATTCGGGGGGTGCTCAAATGTTTATTGGACAAAGGGCATTCTCTTGGTGGTGCCGATTTGGTCATATCTGGAAATATTCCACAGGGAGCTGGCCTTAGTTCATCGGCTTCACTTGAAGTGGCTATCGCAGAAGCATTTAACAAGCTTTTCAGTTTGAACATGCAGCCACAAGAAATTGCTCTTAGCTGCCAGCAAGCTGAGAATGATTTTGTTGGATGCAATTGCGGTATTATGGATCAATTGATTTCTGTAAATGGTAAAAAAGGACATGCTTTGCTCATTGATTGCCGTAGTCTGGAAACAACACCAATTCCTTTACCTAACAATTACTCAATCCTGATTATCAATTCCAACAAAAAGCGGGAATTAGTTAGCAGCGCGTACAACGAACGACGCCAGCAATGTGAAAGAGCAGCCAATTTCTTTAGTGTTCCTGCACTTAGAGACTTAGATATGGCGACATTTGAATCTAGAAAGCAAGGGCTAAGTGATACAATCGCACGAAAAGCTCGCCATGTAATCAGCGAAAATGAGCGCTCAATCGCAACAGCTTTTGCACTACAATCATCGAACATGCTCAACGTTCAAAAATTTATGCGCCAATCCCATGCTTCTATGCGTGATGATTTCGAGATTACAGTCAGCGAGATAGATACCTTAGTTGACATCATCAAGTCTAAAATTGGCAGCAAAGGTGGGGTTCGGATGACAGGTGGTGGATTCGGAGGTTGTGTAGTCGCCTTGATTCCCAATGAGCAGGTTAATCCAGTAAAGTTGGCAGTCATAAAAGAGTACCCCGATGCAAGCAACCTTGAGCCGGATATTTTTGTTTGTTCGGCTTGCGAAGGTGCAGGCACAATTTCTTTTAGCGAGGTGCCAACATGAAATTTCTCGTGACAGGTGGTGCTGGTTATATTGGCTCTCACATCTCCCTTGTTTTACTGCAACATGGGCATGAAGTTGTCATTCTTGACAATCTGATAAATGCAAGCAGGAAAGCTTCGCACAGAGTAGAAGGCATTACAGGTAAATCATTGTATTTTGTTGAAGGTGATATTCGTGATAAGAAAAAACTTAAACAAGTTTTTGACAAGCATAAAATATCTGCCGTTATTCATTTAGCTGGTCTAAAAGCAGTAGGCGAAAGCATCACTATACCATTAGAGTATTATGAAACTAATGTATATGGCACAAATTGCTTGTTAGCAGCAATGGCAGATCACGATGTAAAGCGTATTATATTTAGCAGCTCTGCCACCGTTTACGGACCAGACAATGATATTCCCTATGTAGAAACTATGCAGCCTAGCATGCCAACCAGCCCATACGGTGCTACCAAGCTCATGGCGGAGCGGATAATAACAGATGTTGCGGTATCAGATTCTGATTTTCAAAGTGTTATACTGCGCTATTTCAATCCGATAGGAGCCCATAATAATGGTAAGATTGGCGAAGCACCAAATGGTGTTCCTAATAATTTAATGCCATTTATAGCTCAGGTTGCCATAGGAAAACGTGACAGCCTGAGTGTTTTTGGGGATAGATACCATACAAAGGATGGCAGCTGTGAACGCGATTATCTGCATGTCATGGATTTAGCCGATGGCCACCTTGCAGCATTAAATTGGATTATATCTAATACTGGGTTTCGAGGTGTTGAGGTTTTTAACCTAGGCACGGGAAATGCTATTTCTGTTTTTAGTATCATAAAAGCATTTGAGAATGCGACAGGAATAGCCATTCCTTATCACATTTCCCCTAAACGCGATGGGGATCTGCCTACCTTTTGGGCGAATGCAGACAAAGCTATACAATTGATGGGTTGGAAAGCCACTCGCTCACTTAATCAGATGATGCGTGACACATGGCGATGGCAAAAAAATAATCCAGACGGATATTAGGGTGTGGACTCAATTAAGCCAGCACCTGATTGCGTAGATATGTACCATAGCAAGGAAGTTTTGTCTGAGTTTTTCATATCGCATTGCCAACCTCCGCATATCTTTCATTGAGCAGAAGAAGCGTTCGACGATATTGCGCATAGCATAAAGCTTTTGATCATGAGGG
>JABABO010000305.1 GCA_014238195.1 Kordiimonadaceae bacterium
AGTTTTTCATATCGCATTGCCAACCTCCGCATATCTTTCATTGAGCAGAAGAAGCGTTCCACGATATTGCGCATAGCTAATCAGCCCTAAATATGATGATGATTAAACACTCATAGATTACTTATAACTCTCACCCTAAAAATTCTCATAAATCAAATTAACAGCATAATCTTCGATTGGTTAGATTATGGGCTTTACGATGGGCTATACCAAATAGGCGAGCTATAAGCCCGTTCTTGAATGATTTTGGCACCGCGTTCTGGTGCATCAAGCCCCAGCGCGACAGCATCAAACATCAGATGGCGCGGGGTTGGTATTTCGATCACACGCACATAATAAAAGGCTTTTTGCGCCGCATTAAAATCAGGGTCTTGCCATGTTGTGGCTAGCTCCTGCGCGCCGATTGTATTAGTATAGCTTGGCATTGTCAGGTCTACAGTATTACCAACGGCGGGCAGCTTACCCGTCTCGTCAATTTGACGGTTCCCCGACCAAATAACATCATAAATTTTTTCATGTGTATGGCCCTCAACGTCCAACCAGCCTTTGACAATCTGAACACGGTCTAGGTTGGCCCCTTTTGGGTCTTTGACGGCATGAACAATAAACCTTGGGGCTTTTTGCGCAGAACCACTAGCGATGAGATCACCGCCCATTGGTACGCCCATCATATATCCATAATCGGCATAGTCACTGCGCATATGGGACTTGCTATCAAAATCCCATCCCGCAAAAAAGCGCACACGCATACGCGGGCCTGTTGTGGCGTAGACTTCCTTGCGCTTAAATGCTGCGAAAAGAGCTTCGCGCGTATTTTCCGCCGCCCAAACTGCGGCTAGTCCAGCCGCAGCCATGTTCCATCCATTTGATGTAACAGGGTTATCATCCTTGTTTTCATAGACACGGGATTTGGTTTCAGGCGTACTGTCCCGCGCCATTTTACCCCAAAAGTTATTTTCTTCATAAGACGAAAGCCCTGTATGGGCGTCCGTCGATCCAATAAGGCCAAATTTATAGGGATTAACACCTGTTTGTGCTTCCAATTTTAATCCCGTTTTCAGGGTCGGTCGGATATAATCTTGAGGGTGGATTTCAAACAATGGTTTTCCCAATTGGATATAGTGCGAGTAGGGCTCAAAATCGGCGAATTCATCATTAGACGCATATTTGGGGTGCACCTCACTGTCGCCTTTGATCTGAGTTGCTTCGACAATTGGCTCACGTTCAATACGCCGTTTTGCATACTGTGCTGTAATGGGTTCGCCTTTTAGGGTTGTTTCACCAAACATATATCCTTTGGAAATATTACTATTATGCGGTACTGCGATGAAACGCGCCCCTGTGGATGCTTCGGTTTTATCAAGCCACGTCCATAAGTCTTCAGGATACTGACTATCATCAGAACCATAAGGTAGATATTGTTTAGCTGTGTCACCGCCATCGGGGCTGATGATCACGCGGTGCAAATTGGCCCCTGTTGGGATACTCGACCATTCCCAACCGATCATACTGGTAAAGGTGCCAGGATCGTTATGGCGCTCCGCCGCGTCAACAATATCATACCATGTTTTGCGGCGGATTTTTGTTGTATCGCCAAACACACCCACATCGTCGATGTTATTGGCAGGGTCTTGCACGGGATCAGTGCCTGGCTTTTCGGGGATGACTGGCAGAAACCGCCCAAAAAACTTTAAGCCTTTGTCATTTTCAATCGCATCATTCAGCATGTAAATAGCGATTTTGCGCTTAATGCTATCGATAATACCCGTATCGCCGAATTCTGCTGTTTCTTCATAGGCTGAGCGCATCACACCCAACATTTCAGCGTGATCTGCAACCACCAGAAAATCAAGCGGTGTCCCTAATTGCACGCGGGTACGGTTATAAGGGTGGATGACAGCTTGACCTTTTGCAAACCGATAGGCGGTATCGGGCCCTGCACTCAGGTTATTATTAGCAAAAGCGTCAAAAGAATAATTCGTATGCAGATGTGTATCACCAAAATAAACCTGCGTTGATTCTTGTCCATTCTGCTCATCAACAGCAAAAACTGTTTGGCTTATAAAGATGCCAACAGCGATTGATATGGCTTTCGCATGAATTTTATAGGTTTTTGTTTGCAGGAACATAGTATTGGCTTTCATATTAAGAGACTTTGATTTTAGGCAAGTTTCTTCCATAGGCTGGTAGGAATAAGTCCAAAAAATGGTTTGATATATTTCCAAGGATAGCCTGGTACAATGCCCTCTTTTTTTCGTTTGTCCACAATATGCGCGATCTCCTTAGCCCCTTGCTCAGAGCTAACCACAAACGGATATTTATGAATATTATCAGCAATTTCTGTGGCGATAAACCCTGGGGTGATAATAGTGACATCAATATTGTCACTCATAAGATCAAGCCTAGCACCCTTTAAGTACATGGAAAAGGCAGCTTTACTGGCGCAGTAAGTTGCTTGTGCTGGCACCGCTGCAAAAGAGGCCAAGGATGATATACCAACAATCTGACCGTGGCCTTGATTTTTAAAATAACTAGCAGCAGCATCAACAGTGGCAATTGCACCACTAATATTGGTGTCAACAATAGCAAAATCTTGATGAACTTTGCCCGTACCAACTCGCTGAATTCGGTTAATGCCTGCGTTGACATAAATGATGTCAACACGGCCTAAAGCTTCGCAGATACTCGTCATGTTAGCCGCGACATCCGTAAGTGCATTCACATCAAGGCCTTGCACAAGTACACGAATGTTTTTGCCCGCGTTATCTGATAACAATTTTTCTTGAAGCTTTTTAAGGCGGTCCATGCGACGAGCTGCAATGCCCACGTCATAACCAAGGGCCGCATAATGTATGGCAAGCGCTTCACCAATGCCCGAGGAAGCCCCAGTAATAAGAACACTTTTACGGTTTTCAGCGTTTTCATTAGTCATATGATTTCCTTTGTTTATCATGGGTGCATTCAGTTTTTCCGTGCTTTTTTAATCAGCACATAATCTGCGGTCTTATATGATTATAACGCTATCCCATTCAATTGAAACGTATAAATCAAAAAGCACATTTATCCTGCCTCCAATGTGGAAATCGCTATAGCTTGAGTGTCATGACGCTTGTGAAAAGTGGCATTATCCATGACGATGATAGACCCTTTTTAGCAGCTAGGGGAGTAAATCTTGTTCGGCCCATGCATGGAAAATATCACTTGGGAAACAAATCTGGTAAGATAAATTAGTAGATCATTTATAACCTGACAGTCACTAACTGAAAATCGGTAACTGTCAGATAAAATCGGAACTATTATGCGTTATTTGACGTGGACATCGCCTGAACCACGCACTTTGCTGTTCAAACTACTTGGCTCGCCGCTAATCACAACATCCCCAGATCCTTTAATCACAATGTCTGCTGCCTCAGTCGCATGAACCGCAACATCGCCAGAGCCTTTTAAGCTGACATCGGCGCTTTCGCACTTCATACCAGCAGCGTCAACATCGCCTGATCCTTGTAAAATCACTTCAATCTTATCACATGTGCCCTTGGACGAAATATCCCCAGACCCTTGCAAGCGTGTCTTTAACGCCCCAAGTTTTGCTTTGATTAAAGTCAGATCACCTGACCCTTGCAGGGAGGCCAAAAATTCATCCGCATCTAAGTGACGGACGACCAAATCACCCGATCCTTTCAAATGTGCTGACTGCAAGGCTGGTAGAGTAATATAAACTTTCATTTTTTTAATATTATTATAGCTGCCACGCTTCATACCTACATGCAGGGTATCATCTTCGACCTCTGTTTCGATTTTATCCATGATATGAGCATCTGCTACAACACGTACAGTTTGGCTATCGCCAATAGTCACAATCACATCGGCAGAGCTAAGTAGTTTCACATGCGAAAACGCTGCAAGTTCGCGGTTTTCCTCAAGAAGCTTAGCAGCGTTCGCGGCGTTCGTAACCATAAAGGCGCTGAGTGTGAAAGTGCCTATAAATAATAAAAAGTTTTTCATTGATATCCTCCTGTTTTAACAGCGCAAAAACGCTTTAATAGCTGTCATTACACCCATTATTAGGTGCTTATTCATTGTTATTTTTAAAAAATAGTCTAGTTGTGGATTTTGATATTACCAATACCACCGCTCGATTTTTTGACATTAGCAGGATTGCCATAGACATCAATCAGCCCAACGCCTTTGAGCTGTGCGTCAATAGACTGGGACGCATACACATTCACATCACCCGCCCCGCGCAAGGCAACCACAACGTTAGCACATTCCAAGCCACGACCATCAATGTCACCAGCACCGCGTAAATCAAGCTTTAATGTATCACAGGTGCCCTCTAATGAAAGATCAGCTGCACCCCGAACATCAATCGCAAAATCTTCGCCGCTAAAGCCTGTGATATGACCATCGATAGCACCTTTAACATTAATCAACCCTAATGTGGGGACTGTTATTGTTATTGCGACTTCCGTTTCTTTCCATAGGACCTTGTTGTCAGCGCGCTCCATATCAATGTAAAGCGTGTTATCTGTGACTTTGGTGATGAGATCGCCCAAGCGGTTATCACTCGTTTTAACAGCTAGGCTTTGTTCCTGACCAACGGTTATATAAACCTCAGCAGCCCCTAAAATTTCAATCGTATCAAACGCATCCACTTCACGGGTTTCTTGCACTATATTATCGCTGGCCTGTTCCCACACACTATCGTCATCACGGTCATGTGCACGCTCCACAGTATAATGATCGTTTGACTGGTCAGTGATGCCATTTCCTGAAAATGCAGCTACTGCCAGCATGCCAAGAACTGCCAGAGCAAAGACCCCATTGCGCGTTAGTTTATCTTTATCCATAGGACGTTCCTCGTACTTCTGTCGTTTTTAATTTTAGCGCCTTTAATTTTGGCGCCTTTAATTTCAGTGAAGAGACCTTCTGGTCCTTACTTTACTTATATCAGTTCGATATATTGCATATTCAAGGGGCTCGGTCAAGTTTTTCAACCAAATTTGACTATCTTTCCAAATATAGCCCATTGCGGTGACTATTGATCACCTTATTTGGCTGTAAGTATTTATGTCGGTTCGACTTATCAATAAATAATGATCTCATTATTTATTGGTCTCGCTATATCTTGCCCAAACATCTTGCGCTATCTTGTTTTATACTGCACACTGGTGGGGATGAATAATCAGATGATAGTACCGAACGAGCCAAATAAATATACTGCTGATTCCCGCCACAGAACAACAGGGAGCAGGGTGTATTTTACCCGTCCAGAATTAAATCAAATCCTGAACATTTATGGGCGTATGGTAGCTGTAGGTGTCTGGGCTGATTATGCCATAGACCACTTGCGCGATGAGGCGATATTTTCGATCCACCGCCGCGCCAGCGAGCAACCACACTATCAAGTGATAAAGACCCCAGCTTTGCGACATAAACAAGGCATGTGGCGGATCATTGGTATGGATGGTAACATATTAAAGCGCGGTCACGATCTGACCACGCTTTTAAAATATTTTGAACCGCGATTATTAAAGGCATTCAATGGCACTGGGTAGTGATTTCTGTTCATATACCGCCTAGACAAAGATATTTGATCTCTAGATAATCATCCATCCCATATTTGGACCCTTCGCGCCCCAAACCTGATTCTTTGATACCGCCAAACGGGATCATCTCGTTCGTGATACCGACTTCATTAGCCCCAACCATACCATATTCCAGCGCTTCCCCAACGCGCCAGATACGGCCCATATCCTGTGTATAAAAATATGCTGCCAAGCCAAATTCCGTATCATTAGCCATCGCGACACCCTCTGCTTCGCTATCAAATCGAAAGATCGGAGCCACTGGGCCAAATATTTCTTCCTTAAAGAAACGCATATTGGTATCAACATTGGTGAGCACAGCAGGTTCATAAAAATATTCCCCTAGGTCAGAGACCTGACCACCCACGACTAAATTTGCCCCCCGCTCAACCGCATCTTCCACTAAATTATGAATATCGCTGACCGCTTTTGGTGTGATCACAGGTCCCATTGTAACCGTTTCATTAGCACCGTCACCCAACTTAAATGCTTTAACCTCGGTAACAAATTTTTCCACAAACGCATCATAAATCCCAGCTTGCACCAAAATTCTATTGGCGCAAATGCATGTCTGACCAGCATTACGGTATTTACTAGCAATCGCACCTGCAACAGCGGCCTCGAGATCAGCATCGTCAAACACCAACACTGGGGCATTGCCGCCCAGTTCCATTGACACTTTCTTCACCGTAGATGCGCATTGCTTTATCAGTTGTTTACCGACAGGGGTACTGCCGGTGAAGGTGAATTTTTTAATAAGTGGACTTTCCGTAAGGACAGCCCCAATAGCGCGGCTGGACTTGCCTGTAACAACGCTTAAAACCCCTTTAGGAACCCCTGCTTCTTCCGCTAACACACACAGTGCTAAGGCTGATAAAGGCGTTTCACTCGCTGGTTTGCACACAAAGGAACATCCAGCGGCTAACGCGGGGCCTGCTTTGCGTGTAATCATCGCAGACGGGAAATTCCAAGGCGTCACTGCGCCCACAACCCCCACTGGCTGTTTGATAGCGATTTGACGGCGGTTATTTATGGCTTCTGGGATCACATCACCGTACGTGCGTTTAGCCTCTTCGGCGAACCATTCTATGAAGGATGCCGCATAAGCAATTTCACCGCGACTTTCAAAGAGAACTTTACCTTGTTCAGCGGTCATGATTTGCGCAAGATCTTCTTGGTTTGCCATTATCAAATTATACCAGCTGCGCAAAATATCAGCGCGGACTTTACAACTGAGTGTTTTCCAAGCCCCAAAGGCTTCATCAGCGGCACTTACTGCTCGCTCAGTTTCAGCGGCACCGCAGTCCGCCACATGAATGATTGTTTCACCTGTGGCAGGGTTAAGTACTGGGAATGTCGCACCACTGTCGCCTGCAACCCACTGCCCCGCAATATACGACTTACTGCATAATAAACTTTGATTTTTTAAATTCATGCGAACGACCCTTTTATAATCAATTATTATAGCATGCTATAGCATACAGTTGCTTCAAAGTCTTTGACCTGATGGTATAAGGCATTGGTAAGTTTTCAAGTGGATTTTTAATTTGATTTGAACTTTTTTGAAAGTAAGCAGTCGCTCAACCTTATTTAAATCTTGCTAAAATAATAAGGCCGCACAATAATAAATAGCGTTATCTAAGTTGGGTTGAAATCATACCATTAAGGGCATGGAAAATGGCAAGAAATAGTGTTTTTGACAATACAAAATTTTTAATGATTTTTTTTGTTGTTTTCGGTCATTTTATTGAAGCTTTTCTAACTAAAAGTGACGTGATTAAAACACTCTATTTATCAATATACTCCTTCCATATGCCGGTTTTTGTTCTGCTCTCTGGAATGCTCATGAAGATTGAGTTTTCTGAGCATAGCTTGAAAAAAAATCTAGCCTCACTGGTCGTGCCTTTGATTGTTTTCACGGTCTTATATGAAGCGCTCAATTTATTTTTGAAGCATGAGGTAAGTTTTTATACACTTAATTTAATGCCCTATTGGACACTCTGGTTTTTCTACAGCCTGTTTATTTGGAAAATTATTTTACCCATGATCTTGCAATTCAGGTATCCATTTTTACTCAGTATTGTTATCGCACTGATCGCTGGGCTTGTTAATGATGTTGGTTACTTTTTGGGCGTATCGCGCACATTATACTTTTTTCCATTTTTCATTCTAGGCTATAAATTAGGCATAACAGGCTTATCTAACATCCATCTCAACAAAATTCCTAAAGTTTTCTACATGTTGATACTTGTCTTGAACGTCGCTTTCTTTTGGTATTTTAACGACTATCAACATCAATGGATGTATGGCAGTTTTTCTTACGAAAGATTAAAATTTGGCAACGAAGGGCTTCTGGTAAGGGCTGTGCTCTATTTTGTCTCCTTTACGACAACACTGTCCATTTTGATGCTGATGCCGTCCAAACAATCGATTATTTCTCGATTAGGTGAAAATTCTCTGTATGTTTATATTTGGCATGGCTTTTTCGTAAAAATAGCCCTCCACTACGGCGCGGTGGAAGCCTTTAAGGGCATATCAACAGTGATGACATTAATGATTCTCTTCGTTCTCGCCCTTTTATTGACGTTTCTTTTATCCGCTCGTTTGGTGGCAACAAAAACCCAAAGCCTGATATTAGACCCAATGCAACGTCTGATAATGCCTCATAAGTAAAGGTCATATTGTACGAGCTACATAGGTAGTGCGCAGAATTTTTCGCATCCCGTTTGACCTGTATTATGTTTATAAAAGGTTCAATTATTAATAAACAACTGCATTAAAACAAAGGTCTTGGCATGGCCTCATCGACCCAGCAAACTGCAAGTGCAGACCCAAAATCACCTTCATTGTCCCTGACATGTAAGAACAAACATTGAAATGGATAGCTACCACCACTTGGCCAGGCAATATCACCTGCAAAAATAACGGGGACATGCGTACCCGCAGCGATCCTCTTGTCCGTTAACTCAACCAAAATATGTAAAGTATCTTCTGAGAAAAAAGGCGACGATCCGACATCTTTATGAATTTGGTAATTGAAAGCTGCGCGTAGACTTTCCCCTGCAAGTCTAATGCGCATCTCATAAAGGCCCACATGCTTCATCAAAACCGCCCAGGGCATAGCGCGCGGCACGACATTAGGGGCAACATCCAAAACTGTTGGGGCCTTGCCATCTTCCAACGCATCAACCCACCAATTTAAAATTTCATGCTGGTAAGGGGCTTTTAGTTTGCCGCGAAATTCAGCCAAGCTTTCAGGATCAGATTGAATAGTCAGACCATTAGGCCCAATAAAATATGTTCTTAACTTTAATTGTGGCTGTTCGTCAGTATCACCAATCAATGGATATTCCTTTATCTTTAGCGCCTGAATACCTTTAATTATAGGGTTAGCGCTAATTCTTTAATACGTTGCCAACTGCTCTCAACATCATGCCATTTCGTTTGCATTTGACCAATAGAAAAACGAATAACGGGTCTTTTTTTTACTATAGTGCGCGTTAAGTAAGTATAGCCATCATCGTTCACCGCCGATAAAAGCGCCTCTGTTTTAACGTCAGCTTCACCCCGAGATGCTTTCCAAGGGGCATATCGGAAAGTGAGCAGTGATAAATTCGGCCCTGTTACTAATTCAAAATCATCTTCATCTATGATCAGCTCTGCAAGCCTGTGGGCCATATCAACATGGTTTTGAACCATTTTCTGAATATTTATAACCCCGCGTTCACGAAGCACAAACCATAATTTCAAAGCGCGCATTCGCCGCCCTAGTTGAATACCCCAATCACGAAAATCTGTCGCACCTTCCAGTGATTTCAAATAAGCTGGGGCAATGGTTAAAGTACGGATAAGCGCCTGTTTATCACGCACAAAATATACTGTACAATCAAAGTTAACGCCCATCCATTTATGGGGATTAAATAAATAACTGTCGGCGGCCTCGACACCATCAAGCAGGGCGCGGTATTCTGGGCATATCATCGCTGTTCCAGCCCAAGCCGCATCAACATGAAAAAACAGATCATTAGCGCGGGCAATCGTCCCAATCGCTTTTAGTGGGTCACTCGCCCCAACCCCTGTTGTCCCCACGGTAGCCATTATCATCGTTGGTTTTAGCCCTGCAGCGCGATCAGCCTGGATCATGTCTGCGAGCGCATCAGGCTGCATGGCAAACTGATTATCAACGGGGACAAGTCGAATATTTTTACGGCCCAAACCCGCCATTTTGATAGCTTTTTCTAAGGATGAGTGGGCCTCCGCGCTAGTATAATAGACACATTTTTCTGCACCTTGAAGTCCGTATTCGTTGCTTTGCCAATTTGTGGCACGCTCCCGCGCAGTGAGCACAGCACAAAATGTAGCACTAGAAGCCGTATCTTGTATAACACCAGACCAAGCGCTGGGTAATTGCATCATATCGCCCAACCAGTGAACCATTTGTTCTTCAAGTTCGGTGGCTGCGGGTGATGTTTCCCACAGCATCGCATTAATGCCAAATGCCCCTAGCAACATATCAGCCAGTCCCGCTGGGCCAGAAACATTCGCTGGAAAATAAGCGAAAAAGCGCGGATGTTGCCAATGAGTGATACCGGGTAAAATAATATCCTTAAAATCTTCAAAAATATCTTCCATGCTTTCACCTGACTGCGGCGCTTGCATAGGTAGCTTCGATTTCACATCACCTAAGCTCGCCTGAGAGCGCACAGGAAATTCATCCACGCTGTCCATATAATCAGCGATCCAGTCCACGAATATATGGCCCCATTTTCGAAACTCGTCAGACTGCATATCAATATCTGCCTTAATAATGAACGTTCTATAGCCAAATGCGGTGAATATTGATCACCTGATTTGGCTATAAATATTTATGTCGGTTCGACTTATCAATAAATAATGATCTCATTATTTATTGGTCTCGCTAT
>JABABO010000392.1 GCA_014238195.1 Kordiimonadaceae bacterium
CCTTGATGGCAGCAATGGATTTGTCCTCAATGGTACTGATGATGGTGATCGAAGTGGTCGATCTGTTTCCAGTGCTGGCGATGTTAATGGTGATGGCCTTGATGATCTGATCATTGGGGCTTGGGGGGCAGATACGGATAGCAATACAGACGCGGGCAAAACTTATGTGGTGTTTGGTAACAGCGATGGCTTTACGGCTGTACTAGAACTGTCCAGCCTTGATGGCAGTAATGGATTTGTCCTCAATGGCATTGATAATAATGACGATAGCGGTTTTTCAGTCTCCAGCGCTGGGGACATCAACGGTGATGGCTGCGATGATCTGATTATTGGGGCAAGGGATGCAGACTCAAATGGTACGACAAATGCTGGGGAGACCTATGTCGTTTTCGGTTTTAATAATGACACGATCACAGCTCTGGAGCTTTCCAGCCTTGATGGCAGCAATGGATTTGTCCTTAATGGTCATGAAAATGAAGCTAAAAGTGGTTGGTCTGTATCCGACGCAGGGGATATTAACGGCGATGGTTACGGCGACCTGATCATTGGGGCAAAGTATGCCGACCCAAATGGTGCGACACATGCAGGCGAAAGCTATGTGGTGTTTGGCGCAGACAGCTTTAGCTCATCAATCTACCTATCCAGCCTTGATGGCAATGATGGCTTTGCCCTTCAAGGCGTGGATGCCAGTGATATAAGTGGTTTTTCAGTATCAAACGCTGGCGATGTCAACGGTGATGGTTACGATGATCTAATCATTGGGGCCTATAATGCAAGTCCTGTTAATCACAATTATGCAGGTAAAAGCTATGTGGTATTTGGCGCTGAAAGTGGCTTTTCTTCTAAACTAAATCTGTCCAGTTTGGATGGGGGTAATGGCTTTGTTCTCAATGGGGTCAACAATAATGATTTTAGTGGCACATCTGTCGCGGGCGCTGGCGACATTGACGGCGATGGGTATGATGACATCATCATTGGGGCACGGAATGCCGACACCGATAGCAATACAGACGCGGGTGAAACCTACGTGGTTTTTGGCTTTAATAATGACCTGACCCCAATTTCTTCGCTCAACCTGTCCAGCCTTGATGGCAGCAATGGCTTTATACTGAACGGTATCGACGTTAGCGATAAAAGTGGTGTGTCTGTTGCCAGCGCTGGTGATGTAAACGGCGATGGTTACGATGACCTAGTCGTTGGGGCTTACCATGCTGACCCAAATGATAATAGCACGGCTGGTGAAAGCTATGTAATTTTCGGTGGTCCCGCAAGGTTGCGCATTGCCTTCGATAACACCAGCACGACATCTGTAGAAGAAAACACAACGGGCCTTGTCCTTAACCTGCAAGCCAGCCTAGCGGACGGAACCCCTGATAGCGGTGTCACCTACAGCATCACGGGCGGTGATGATCAAGCCCTGTTTACCATTGACAGTCTATCGGGTGAACTGACCTTTAATTCCGATGTCCTATCATCAGGGCCTGATTATGAAACCCCATTGGATACTGGGGGCGATAATGTTTATGAGGTTATTGTCACAGCCGATGAAACAGCTGGC
>JABABO010000394.1 GCA_014238195.1 Kordiimonadaceae bacterium
ATATAGCGAGACCAATAAATAATGAGATCATTATTTATTGATAAGTCGAACCGACATAAAAGCGAGACCAATAAATAATGAGATCATTATTTATTGATAAGTCGAACCGACATAAAGACTTATAGCCAAATGAGGTGATCAATATTCAGCGCAATTGGCTATATATTGTTAATTGCTTCAAATGACTGTGTGACACGCATAGAAAAATGTTTGTCGAGCTGGTTTCTTATTGAGCGGATAGGTCTGTCATTTTTGATTATTGAAAGTAGATATATTTCATTTACTCCTGCTTTTTGCAGTAGGTCTATAAAGCCATCATGAAGTTGTGATTTACTAGAGATTTTTTTGCTGGCAGCATCAACTGCACGACTTGTAAAAAAGGCACCCATACCAGCCACCGCTATAACCATTGCGGCGCTCAAAATATCAGGTTGTTTGATTTGTATGCGTCGGCCTCTACGTACTCGGCCATGTTCAAACATTTGTACCATTCGGAAAGAGCGGGCTATTGTTTTTTTAAATGTTTTATGAGCTTTGTTATTAGCTTCAATCGGAGGCATGGCACTCTCTTTTTTAAGTTGACTTGGTATAACTATAGGTATAACTAACTGTGTATGAAACAGAAACAAATTTTACTTAGAGACATATTTGATGTGGGCAACGTGCAAGACTTTAAGGTTCACTGTGCGGTTTGGGATCATCACAACCAACCATTAGATTGTTTTGCGCGGGATAAAGCTGAGTGGTTCGAATGGAACGCCAACAAAGAGAATAAGAACGTATTTAATCGTCCTTATATCTTCTCAATGATGAGTTTTTATCATGAAACTGACACTTGGCTTTTTGGTGGGGTGTATGAGGTGTTAGGTATTAGAGACGACGGTTGTTATGACATAGAGCTGACTGATATGGGTGCTGAATTTGTTGGCCGTTTAAAAATTAAATTTAATCGGACAGGGCGCAATACTCGTTTAATAATGGAAAACTGGATTGATGATTTTGTCGTAAGTGAAATTCTTGCTCAGCCATATACAGGCCAATCTTTTGTTGGCTATGAGGATATCGACATCGGTTTTAGCCAGTTAGAAACCATCATTAAAAACGAGAAGCCAGACTGGCAGGCAGCTCTTCAAAATGTGAAGGGTATATACCTAATCACTGACACCAACAACGGTAAGCGTTACGTGGGTAGTGCTTACGGTGAAACAGGCGTTTGGTCTCGCTGGTCATGTTATATGGTTACGGGGCATGGCTATAACGACGAGTTAACCAAATTGATTGAGCAGGAAGGGCTGGAATACGCCCAGAAGCACTTCAGGTTTGCTTTGCTGGAGTATCGGTCTATGCGGGTGGATGATAAGGCTGTTATCGAGCGTGAGAGCTACTGGAAAAAGGTGCTGCTTACGCGAGGTGAATGGGGCTACAACCAAAATTAAACCAGCCAACATGATGCTGACTGGTTTTGTTATTTGCCATATCGAGTTATAGATAGTGGGGGAGTAAATGATAAATATGTTCAGCATTCCGCTCCTTACAGCTCAGCAGGAGAAAGGGTATCTTATAGATATGCTCTTCCTCATTATAGCAAAATAATACTTTGCATTGAAATGTTGTTTTTTTACGTTTCCCTAAAATGCTGAGCAACGTATCAATTACAAAGCCACTGGAACGCAACTCCAAACCATGCCCATATAATGATTTTTCGTTTTTATTTTGCAGTGCCTGCACTGGGCTTAGTCCGTCCAAGCTGGAATGGGGCCTAACATGGTTATAATCATGCCGCCAATTAGCCAAGACTTGGCGAACATGCGGCAGGCAAGTAAACAACGTTTCATTGAGGCACTCATCCCGCAGTTTGCCATTAAAGCTTTCTATAAATCCATTCTGCATCGGCTTGCCTGGGGCAATATATAGCGAGACCAATGAATAATGAGATCATTATTTATTGATAAGTCGAACCGACATAAAGACTTATAGCCAAATAAGGTGATCAATATTCACCGCAATTGGCTATAGACAAGAAGCAGCAAACAGGAATCAAACTTTCATGTTGTGAGTGGCCTAAGATTCCTTGCTTCTCGAAATGCGGGCAGATTTTTCAGTCCGCATTTTGGTTTTCACGTAGATAAAGATACAAAGGCAAGCCGCTGGAAACACCGAAAATGGCCATCGCAGCAATGGGCATCCAAGTCTTTACGCCTTTTTCCTTGCCCTCAGTATGCGCTAAAATCACAAGGCAAACACAGCCAACAACCAGATTCCAACCGGCAAAAGCACCAGCAGATGTGCTGAAAATAGCGTTTAAAACCACATGCGGATAAGCACCGTTTTCCATCAAAAACGGCGCGATTGCATATGCTGGCCCTAGTGTGCCAACGATAGCAAGAACCAAATAAATGTTTTTAAGTATCATGATTATTCTTTCACTTGGTTTGATCTAATGGGATTTTTCCAAAAAAGGGATTATGTGTGATAGCAGCTCGTCTGGTGCTTCCTCGGGTGAAAAATGGCCTACGCCATCTAGTATCGCGTGGTTCTGTCCTTCAGACCCAGGTATATGGTCAATCAGTAGTTTATGAATTCCCTTTGTAACTGGGTCTTTGTTACCAAAAACACATAGAAAAGGCTTCTTAAAACTGGCTAGCTTTACCCAAGCTGCTTTGTTGGCAGCAACGCCAGGATTATCTGGGAAAATGGCGATCAGTTGCGGAAACTTCAAAATACCAGCTTGATATTTTGCTGAAGGGTAGGGTGCTTTAAAGGCGGAAAGTTCAGAAGGTGTAAGTTCTTTTTTCTTAAAAGCCCCTTCGAATGCGATTTTCCAAGGGAATCGCACAGCCAGCTTCATCATGCGTAACCACCATTTTAGCCATTTGTTTCCGCCAGTTCCTCTTGGAAGACCAGTGTTCGTTGCGAAGACACGGTCGAAGCGGTCTGGATATTCTGCGACCATCTTCAATCCTAGAACGCCGCCCCAGTCTTGGCATACGAGCGTTATATTCTTCAAGTCGCTTGCAAGTAGCCACTTACACGTCCAATCATGATGGCGGGCGAGAGTGTAATACTTCCTTTTTGCTGGCTTGTCTGATTTGCCGCATCCGACAAGATCAACCGCAATGACACGCCTGCCTGTAGCCATTAGGCCTTTTATTATATGCCGATAAAGATAACTCCAAGTGGGGTTGCCATGCATTAACAATATGGGGTCGCCGTCACGAGGGCCGACATCAACGCTATGAATGCGGATATCCGTGCCATCATTATCTGTAATTATGGTGTAGGTGGGATCAAAATCATAGTCAGGTAAATTTTCAAAACAGTTATCTGGTGTCCTATGAATTTTCATCATGCTTTTGACCCTTTTGAAGGGATTAATGAGAGCACAAACATGACCAACACCAAAATCATAAGGGGGACTGCGGCGGCACCCCCGGGTGCGGTACCCGCAGTCACAACTGGTTTCCAGCCGAAAAAAAACAACCTTCCTGCCTGTTCAACAATCAGGACAAGATACATAAATGGCACGAGTGATTTATATTTAATCGCAACAAGCAACTGCAGTAGGGCAATAATTAGTTGTGAAAGCCCCCACAAGGCAAACAATCCAACGATTGTCTGGCTGGCACCAGCTGGCCATTGATCGAGCGGGATGGTTGCAATTGACTGGGCGCCGCCATCGGGTGCAAACATATGATGCTGACTGCGCCAAATAAGCACTGCAGTTAACAGCCAGAAGAACCATAGTGCTATTTTCTGACCGCGGTATTCGTTATCTATGTTGGCTGGAAACAAAAACTTCATTTTCATAATTCATTCCTTGAGTGAAAGAATCAGCCCGCGCTGGCCTGAAACTTTGTTATCGAGCATGTCCCGCCAAAGATTTGTTAAAGCCTCAGGGCCTTGGTGGTGTTCAATTCTCATTTGCCCTTTTAGGTGCAAAATCAGTTTGGCTGCAGCTTCATAACCTTTTTGCATCAGAACACCAGGTCCCCAGTCCTGATTGCGTTTGTCGATTTGCGCTGGCGTAAAGAAAAAGGCAGGCCTTGCACCTGGGAGCTTTTCCTTAGACCGATTACAGTCCCAATGGGTCGCACCTACAATTTGGTCGGACTTTATATTTTCACCCAAATGATGATGCAGGTCAGACCGCACGGAACCATTGCCTGCCATGTCGATATAGACACTAGGGCAGGTATCGAGTGTGGTGGTATCGCCGTAGGTAACCACCTGATCACAGATACTGAGGTCTTTTACAAAGGCAACATTGGACGGTGACGTTAAGCCAATGATTTTTCCTTCAAAACCGTTAGCCCTGACAAAACTGGCGGTACCAATTCCTGTCTTAGATGAGGCAGAGCCAACAATGACCTGATCCACACCAAACCAATCATTGTCCATTAAAAAGTCTGCGATTACAAAGCCAGTCATAAAAAGTGGGAAATAGATACACCGTTCATTTTCCATTGATTGCAAAAACGCTGGCTCTGCTTGGCAGCGCATATACTGATTATAAAGCGCCGGTAATTTTTTTCGGTGTTCGGTGCTATCTGTGAAACTTTGGGGTTGGACTTTGTCTGGCTGCAAAACAAGGTAACTGCTCATGGGGTAAAAACCGTAAAGTCGTTCACCAACCTTTATGTCAGCATTATTGCTGGCAATCACATCGGCCATCCCCCAAACAGTTATTTTGCCCCAGCCATCCTCAGATGTCGGGAAATAATTCCAATAGCCGATCATGTCGCCACTGATCGCATAGCCAACGTTGTTTGATGTCAGCGCAAATTTGTCGATGGAAACCAAAATTTCACCGTCACCAATTACTGGTAAGGGATTTTTAACTACCTTGGTCTTGCGGAATTCGGTCTTGCTGACCCAAAGTTCGGTATTCGTCATGACATTTCCTTATTGGATCAATGTAATATTCTGGGCCAGCGAAGCCAGCAGTATTAGAATAAGTGCGGCAGATTTATGAGGCCGCATAAAGAAGCTGAATTGCATCCTAGTTGGGTAAGCCTCTGTCTTGGCCAAACTAGCGGTTTTAAAATGGTGGATTTTGGCAAAGTCGGGATTTGTCCAAGCTTTCATAGCATCGCGGCGTGAGCGATATCTTACCATTGCCCAAGCACCAAAACCTTGATCTTCGCCGCAATTCCAGGCTTCAACGCGCCCGCCAATGCGGGTGGCTTGATGTACAGGATGCCCAGCTGATTTCAGCATCGACTTCATTAGCGGTTTGAAATAGTGTTGGATCAATTTTCGCGGGTCTGTCATTTCACCAGAAATGGGATGAGCAACCTGTCCAGCCTGCATAGTAATCATATTTTGCATGATAAATTCACGACCGTCGTCATTTTCTAGGAAGTCGCGCACATCCTGCTCCGTGATGCCTTGTAATTGACTTCCTGCAAGCGTTACATATTTGTCGATTTCGCTGGCAGTCAACGGGCCTTTCCAGTTGAAATACCAGAGACAGAATAGCCCGTAGAGCGCCAGTGCGGTTATCCAGATTTCCCAACTCATTTTCTTACCTTTAGTAGGAGTTTACCGTGGTTCTCACCCTTAAAAATCATTGCCAGAGCTGTCTCAAAGTTCTCGATCCCTTCAACGATATGTTCACGGAACTTAATGCCGCCATTCATCTTAGCCTGCAGCAAGTATGCAAAAGCTTCTGGGACACGGTCCATATAATCTTTCATTGTAAAGCCTTGGATGCGGACACTTTGGGTGATAACAGACATGAAATTTCGCGGGCCTAAGGCATTTCCCATGTCACCATACTGACTTATGGCACCGCAAACAGCGATTCGGCCCTGATAATTAATTAGCGCTAAGACCGTTTCCAATGTTTCGCCGCCCACATTGTCGAAATAAAGATCAATACCGTTGGGGCAATTGCGTTTCAATCCGTCATTGACGCTCTCGTTCTTGTAATCAATGACACCGTCCAGACCTAGTTTGTCCCTAAGGTAAGCGCATTTTTCTGGGCCACCTGCAATTCCGATAACCCGCGCACCTGCCAGTTTTGCGATTTGGCTGGCAATAGAGCCCACTGCGCCGCTGGCCGCAGAAACTACGACCGTATCGCCTTCCTTTGGTTCACCAATGTCTGTCATGCCGAAATAGGCTGTGTATCCAGTCATGCCAAGGCCTGCGAGATAGTCTTTAGGTTCGGCATAATTTAAGTCAATTTTACGCAGGCCGCGTTGGTTGAGCACGCCTTCGGTTTGAACACCCATAAAGCCAGTGACCCAATCACCAGGTTGAAAGTGCTTGGATGCGCTTTGCAACACCTTAGCAACACCAAAGCAGCGCATGACCTCACCCGGTTGCACTGGTGGCATATAACTGCGTTTGTTTGTTGTCCAACCACGCATGGCTGGGTCAAGCGATATATAGTCAGTTCGTACTTTGATTTCACCGTCTTTTAATTCGGCTATTGGGTCATGAGTCACTGTGAATATTTCGTCAGTGCTCCCATCATGAAATTGCGTGGTTCTAATCTGTGTTATTGCCATCATTTTTCTCCAAGTATACCGATCTTCAGTTATTGGTGCCACTGGCTATGATGGAAAGGTTGCCTTCAAACATAGTTTAAAGCTCCTGTGGCAGGTCTATCGGTCCCTGAAAGCTGCGGATTTCGCGCCCTTTGTGAAACCAAAAATAGGTTGTCGTGGTGGGGAATGGTAATTGGATAACCAGTGGCTTCGATAACGCAACTGTTCGCAGTGTTGCACCTGTTGGAAGCACTAACGTTTCGTCATCTTCACCAGCACCAACGACTTCTATAAATGTTTCGCCTGAGCACTCCAACAGGGTTAGACTGCGGCCTGCCTCATAACCGACAGTGTGTTTTTTGTTTACGAAAACGCGCATAGGCCCACCGTCCTGTGTGGGTTGATCTATGGATATTGGCTGAGCTACATTGACCCAGTCAAAACCTGCTAGTGTTTTCGTAGCGACAGTACCATCCTCGCTACTGCTTGACCAATTGAAGGAACAGCAATCATATGACGGTGTTGCAATAGCGGTCTTACGCATTCCCGTGGGCAGTATCAAATTCTGGAAATCACCTTGGGTTATGCTGGTTACCGTCATCCAGGTATCCATCGATGGCACATCAGCATATTCCATCAATAGGCTATCCAGTCCTGCGGACACAAAAACACCCCCATCATCAGCTATGGCTTGCATCCGTTCAGTTGCTGTTATCATCATCACCCCCTTTATTCCCAAACTTCAAGAAAGTCTTTGCGTGTTACACGGCGAGAGGTGCGTAAATCCAAAATAGGCTCCAGCCCTGTATCAGCGAAAAATTTACGGATTGTAGTCTGCTGAACTGGGTCAAGTGCAGCGAAATGATCTGTCAGGCGCTGCAAAATAAAAAACCGATATAGCATGACTATACTGCTATTTTTTTGATCACGCCACTTGAACTCAGCAAACCCGATGCCTCTTTTGGTGGGGCCCTTCTGTCCATTCGTTCCTGGCTCTATTCCTGGGTGTTTTGCTATCCAGTCATTTGCAAAGGTGACATGAGATGTAATTTCACAAAGATATTCATCGGCCACATATTTCAGCAGCGCAACCAAGGTCTGTGGAATATCTTCATCACTGAACACGTCGCTACCTGATTTCAAGTAAAGGTGATTTTCATTTCCAGCGGGTGCATTCATACGCTCAACCCACTGAAAAAGGTTGGGAGCTTTTTGCTGCATCAAAGACAATGGCTTTGGGTCGCGGCCTAAATGGGCGAACAGGGGCCCAAACAGCGCGTAATCTGCAATGGTTGGCCGACCGCCCAGTAAAAAGGGGTGTTTTGAAAGGTGTGCTTCGATTATATCCAGAAATTCATGATACGATGCTTCAACGTCTGTATGCAGATCATCAAGTACGCCAAAGTTCTTTGCGGCTTTGCGCATACGGCCACTAGCATGGAGGAAAAAGCTTTCCTGTTCTTCAGCGGATAGAGCAGGGGGCAGAACATCTTGGAACGATACTTTCAAAAAGTCTAAGTTCTCCTTGTCGAAATTCCATCGATAATGCATGGCTGGGCGCAACAGTCCCTCGCTGCCAAACAATTCTAGTAAATGAGCAATAGCCTGCATTAAAGGTGATTCGGCATGCATTGAGCCTTTGTGCGGTTCGTTCTCATTCAGATAGTCCAGTATGATAGTGCCATCCTGAAGTATCGCTTCTTCGGGAGTTTTGAGAACTGGTACGATCCATCTGTTGGTAATTGGTATGATATCATTGGCAAATTCAGGCAGGCCAGCAGCGCGTTCAATAAAATTAATACCATGGTATCGCATATATGCTCTAACCTTCGCCGTATAAAGCGAAGCCATCATGCCATACAAAATATAGGGTTTTTTTATCATATCTACACCTTGGGAATAATTTTAATAACAGTCGCTACAATATATTGACATAATGTGTGCCATAATATTTAATTGTTTGCAAGAGTGGATAAGAATAAATTGAAAATTCCATGAAGATGGAGATAAGGACAGTATCATGAGGAAGATAGCAGGTGTTTTAGTGGCTATTGTCTTTTTAGTCGTTTTGGGGCGTGAGGCGATCAGCACAGCGTTGTTTAGCTATATAATGCAAAACCGTATGCAAGAAGCAATCGACACGCAATTTGAAGATGGTATTCATGTTGGTCTTTGCGGCGCAGGTTCACCGCTTCCAGATCCTGTTCGCAGTGCCCCGTGCACTTTTGTTATTGCTGGAGATAAAACATTTATCTTTGATGTGGGTAGTAGCGCAAATATTGCTGCTATGGGCGTTATACCAGGCTCAATTGATGCGGTTTTTCTGACCCATTTTCATTCTGATCATATTGGTGACCTTGGGGAACTGTCTATGCAGCGCTGGATATCAGCCAATCATTCACAGCCACTTCCTGTGTATGGACCAGAAGGAGTAGGGCAGGTTGTTGGTGGCTTTAATATGGCCTATGCAATGGACAATCTATATCGTACTGCTCATCACGGCGAAGACATTGCACCCGCGTTAGGGGCTGGTGCGGTGGCAATGCCCTTTATGGTGTCGGGAACAGATAGAATTGCTGTTTTCGAAGATGATACACTTAAAATTTCCGCCTTCGCTGTTGGCCATCACCCTGTAGAACCCAGTGTCGGATATAGGATCGATTATAAAGGTCGCTCGGTCGTTATAAGTGGCGATACTGTTCAATCAGATACTGTTTTGAAACATGCCAACGGTGTTGACCTTCTCCTTCATGAAGGCCTGTCAAAAAGATTGGTTAAGCTTGCAGAAGAGAGTGCAAACGCAGCTGGACAAACTACAATGGCAAAAATTTTCTATGATATTCCAGACTATCACACAGACCCAGATGAAGCCGCAGCACTAGCAGAGGCCGCTGGAGTGAGACATTTGGCCTTTACCCATATTGTACCCATGCTACCATTGCCGGGGATGAAGAGTATTTACCTCGGTGATGCGGAAGACATTTATTCAGGCCTTATCACGATTGGACAGGATGGAGATGTCTTTTCGCTTTTAGTTGGAACAACACAAATAACAGTAAAAAATCGTCTATAAAGGAAATTACCATGTCTGACCGTCTTCGTGTTATCGGTGGTACCATGTCACCTTACAGCAGAAAAATGGTGGCATTACTGCGCTATCGTCATATACCGTACCAAGTCATTTGGGGCGACATTAATCAAAAGCTACCAGAAATGGGAATTGAAAAGCCAAAGCCTATGCTATATCCGGTTTTTCTATTGCCAAATGAAGCTGGGGAAGACGTTGCGACAGTAGATTCGACGCCGATCATCAGAAGGCTTGAGCGCGAGTATGAAGGGCGGTCAGTATTACCAGCAGACCCTATACTCGGATTTCTAAACTATCTTCTCGAAGATTTTAGTGACGAGTGGGTTGTAAAGTTCATGTTCCATTATCGCTGGAATTTTAAGCGGGATATTGAGGTATCTGGCCCAAAATTAATTTTTAGCAGCATGAATACTTTACCGAGCGATATCGCAGAGCAGATGAGCAATATGTTCACGCAGCGCCAAATCAGCCGCCAGTTCTGGATTGGGTCCAATGACGTCACAGCACCGATTATTGAAGCATCATATAAACGGTTCCTGTCTATTCTGGATAAGCATCTCGCAGTCCAGCCATTCTTGCTGGGAACACGGCCTTCTTCGGCAGATTTCGCACTTTGCGGGCAGCTGACACAGCTGATTGCAGAGGACCCCACACCTAGGGATATTGCCCATGACCTGTCGCTCAGAGTTGTTAGCTGGGTTGATATTATGGAAGACCAAAGTGGTGTTGATGCAAAAACTGCATCCTGGAATAGCTCCGACGCATTGCCAGACACATTATTTGCTTTGCTAACTGAGGTCGGTCGCACGTATGTGCCCACGATGCTGGCGAACGCTAAGGCTGTGATGAACGGCGAAGAAAGCTGGGCGTGTCAAGTCGATGGGGGGCTGTGGGAGCAGCCGATAAATGTGTATCAAGCGAAATGTATAGGATGGGTTCGAGACGAGTTTGAAAAACTGAATCAGGAACATCAGACCCAAGTGCTGAAATTATTAGCAGGAACTGACTGTGAAGCATTGGTTGCTGATCTCACCCCTTGAAAAAATAGAGCAAAAAACTCTAATTTTAAATGGTCCAAATAATGGGTTCGCTTCAATCATCGAAAGGACTCTACGCATGAATGGAGGAACTTTGGGGTGCAGGTCAGGAGGGAAAATTTTTGAGATTTCATTCCCTCACTTCAACATTCGATCAACAGCATTTGCTATATTATCAGCACCAGCCTCATTCTCAGAAACCCATCCCTTAATAAAGGAAATATCATTAGAATTGGGTTGTTGGTCTGCCGTCAAAGTATTCAGTCTAATACGAGCAGGAAGCGCCGCCGCTTCTCCAACAAATATTGCTTCTTGTCTAGGCATAGATGATAACAAAGCCGTCATTCCCGAAAGATTGTCTGGCAGGAACTTCGCCACATGACTCTGATCATTACTATTGGTTAGGCGCAATACTACCCATGTATTGCATTGAGAGATCACAGTGCCTTCAACATCTGACGGGCGTTGTGATACTAGCATCAAGCCAAGGCCATACTTACGTCCCTCTCGGGCTATTCTTCGTATTGCCGCCTGAGCCACTGCATATTGAGCTTCCCCACGATTTGGAACATACCGGTGCGCTTCTTCACAGACTAATACGACCGGATCGTTTTCTCGCTCTGACCTCGTCTGGTGCAGTTTGTACTGAAATAAGAGACGGGCAATTGCGCCGGTCAAGGGACCAGCCACTTCGGATGGCAGACCCGAGATGTCCACTATCTTGAGATACTCCTCACCGTTCTTAGCAATGAATTGACGAAGTATAGAGTTCAAGTTTGGGGCTTCGTCGGTATACTCTTCCATCATAAACCTGATACGGATATCACCTTCTAATACCCTAAGCTTATTCAGTATTGGAGCAAAGGTCTTTTGAAACTCTCCCGGCGGCACTGGCTTATTTGTGGCATCCTTCATAGCCTGTCGATTTACTATATGAGCCTTAAATTCTTCCAAACTGAACGGTAGTGGCCGGTCTCTATCAAATGATAGTATTTGTTCCTCTGACACACCATCACACGGTATAGGATCTTCATGATGCATACTCTCAGGTATTCTTACCCCATCTACTGTATCGTCCATTTTGGGCATAGCTGATTGAGCTAGCCCTGCATGAACCATCCTAGCATTGGTCAACGCTTTATAAACGACATTCGCTTGTGAAGTTGCCTCAAACTCAGTCTTGCCAATAATTAATGACCGAAACTCATCCGAAGACATCAGCCAGTAAGGAAGTTTAAGTTCTGTGTGATCATCATCTTCTTCGTTTACCATTGATGCGTAAGCTCGATACACATCTGCCCGCCCTCTGAATGCTGCTGCATACTCACCATGCGGGTCCAGCAACACCAAATGAGGCTTCACTGTTTGTTTGTCGACCCGATGTTCAAGCACTGCATGCAATACCGCCGATACCGTGCTAGACTTCCCTGAGCCAGTAGAACCCAATATCGCACAATGATGCCCAAACATCTTATCAATATTGGCCTTACACTTCACACGTGACGCCCCAACGTAATGACCAATTTGCGCATAGGCCGACGCACTTCCTCTCTCAGACTCTACCCCTTCATATAGTTTCGTTTGCTCTGGTTGTGTAACCAAATATACCGACTGAAGGGGCAATGGATAAGAAGATACTCCACGTTTAAACTTAAATGAGTTGGCACTCTCATTCCAGAAACCATCACCCAAAATGTCGGCTTCGATAATCCGTCGATCATATGAGACGCCGTGACCGATTTTAGGAGTAGCAGCCGTTTCTTCATCAGATTGAAGGCGTAGCATAGATACTGTTACAAACAGCAACCTGCGCCCTAAGTGTAATTTTAGCAGGCTTCCAATTTGACCGATTTCGTAGACTCGCCCTCCGTGGGACCGTGTAAGTTCGGTAACGTTTCTATTGAGAACAATCTTCACTGAGGAACCAGCTACTTCAAAGACAGTTCCTATTGAAAGCTTAGCTTCTTCACTAAACATATTCATTGGATAGCCTCCCTTACATCTGCAGGAAGGCCATCTCTGAGTAGGGTGGTTATACCTTTATAATCCCACCAATCCCTAGACCTGTCCGAGAAATTAAATACAGGCCCAGTTTGTCCGCGATAGATACCTTTAGGGCTGACAATATAGAGTCTTTCGGCAAACCGTGATTTCTGCCAATCCGCCAGAGTCTTTGGAAGTCGACCTTCAGGATTATTGTCAGACTTGGGTTCATCAGTAAACGCCACCATAGTCAATTCAGGATTGTTGCCCATCGCGATTTCAATATCGGCATTAATATGCTCATCACCAAATGAATATCCAGTGACTAAAAGAGTGTGATCACCTGCTTGCCCGAGACGCCCTCGAAAGCTTTGGAACAATCCTAAAAATGGGTCAGTCTGAGCGTTTGCATACTTAGTGGATTGCGGATAGATCATTACCTGCCCTTCTTTACCTGCAGAGTGCAGGTCGCCAGATCGTATTCTCAATAGGGGGGAATGACTGATTTTTGAGCGATACCAGTCAATCGAACCATGGAGCTTTATTAGGACTGCTTTTGCGTCATTCAGCCGCAAATGTTCAAACCCCTGCCAGTAGGCGACTGCCCCTCCAGTGAACCCATCCACATAGGATATCTGATTTAGTGCGAGGGCGTCTTCAATCAATGTATCATAATTGGTAGTGAAAAAATGAATTGCACCGCGATGCTTTTCTACACCAGCACGCGTCACATTAAAGAGCGCATCAATGAAATCCTTATGCTCCGTTACATCCACGAGGCTACTTGAGAAATCACCAATTTCCTCTTCGATACCTTGATCTGTATTTGGCGCAATGTAACCCCAGCGAAGCGTTTCCGCTATCAATTCCAAAAGAGCCAAATGAACCTCAGTCAGATCCATTTTTTTGGCTGTTACTTCACCGATCGTTACGGTCTTGGTTTTGGATCGTTCAGAGAGCGAGATCATATCCGCGAGATACGTCAGGAAGACCTCAATGTGTGCATCATCAGGAAGGTCCGACTTAATGTGATTGATAACCTTAAGTGCTATCGGGTCATTCTTAAACCTTGTTGTTTTCGCTTGAGACAATACTCTCTCAGAAAGCGGATACATCAGTGGGATATTCGCGTTTCGACTGACACCTGCGCCCATGAGCCATGTTTGACATGGAGCGAATAGGTGTTTCTCTAGTTGCTCTGCAATATCATGACTGTTTTTGTTCATTTTAGCCTTCTGAGTGATATAAATTTATTAGTTTAACCTTAAACGATAAAAGTGAGTATACAACACTCTAACTGTTTAGTTCTTAACTCTGACCTGCAATGAAGCAGTACTTCACATAGCTCAGATACACTTGGGCAACAAACCTATCCTTTTCAATGGGAGTATGTGCCCCTCACCACATAATGCATAGATAACGTGTACTGTCCACTTAATGCATTATCGTCCGCGATCATTATTGGTGCGGCCTAAATTACACAAATATATTTTTGACTATATTGCCCCGAGTTCTATCCATTTTTTGAAGGTTATCCGCTTAGGTCTTTTAAAATAAAGTCACCCGACGGCGTTTCTTTTACCAAGTGTAAAAGCCCCGTATGTATGTCATACAGCGTACCATGTATGTTTAGATCACCGCGCTTTATGGCTTCGCTGATAAATGGGAAGGTACCAAGGTTTTGCACAGAAACACCAATTGATGTGATCTCTAATGCGCTCGCGCGGGCTTGCGGTTCAGAAGGCAAAGTATCCCCATGGTTTTTAATCCACGTGTCGAGCGGCCTCATCCATGTTGATACAAGGCTTGGTGTGCCAAAATCTGGGCAAGCATTTCCTGCTGCTACATGGGCAATACCACCGCAGCCCGTGTGACCCATCACAATAATGTTGCGGACTTTTAGGGCTGTCACACCGTATTCAAGTGCAGCTTGACTGCTGGTGCTTTCTGATACCGCGACAAAAGGGGAAACTTGTGCCGCAATATTGCGTACCATAAATAAATCACCAGGCCCTGCACCGAATATATCATGGGGTACAATGCGACTATCTGAGCACGTAATCAGTAACGTATGGGGTGGTTGCCCATTTTTGGCGAGGTTTTCGTATTTTGTAAGTTCATTGTGATAAGTGTGACTGACAAATTGCTTGTGTCCATCTACTAAAATTGTATCAAGGGCCATTGTTTTGCTCCGATAATTTTGCTAGCTACTCCGAAATTTAAGCCTGCTAGTCATACACACATTTATTTTTCGATTTGATGTAAAACTGTAGCACGCTCACTTTCATTGACAATATGAAACAACACTTCCCAAAATCCAGCAACAGCGTCTGGTCCAGCCGTTTTATAAGCATCAGCAACACGGTCACGCTGTGTATCAAAAAGTTGTTTTTCAAACTCTTGGCCTTTGGGGGTTAGGTGAAGCAAGCGTTGTCTACGGTCTTTTAGGCCAGTGTTTTGGGCAATAAATCCTTCTTCAATCAATTGACCAAGAACCCGTGATAGGCTTTGCTTTGTTATCCGCAGCACAGACAGTAACCCACTGACAGTTGTTCCAGGATTACGGCCAACAAAATATAAAACCCGGTGATGCGCACGACCAAAGCCCGCTTTGGCTAAAATATCGTCAGGATCTTTTGTAAAGTCCCGGTAGGCAAAGTATAATAGCTCGATACCGCGCCTGATTTCCTCCTCCCGCAAGTAAAGATTGGTGTGTGGTAATTTTCGCATTGCATTTCCTTGCGTTGTATGACTATTATTACAAATAAGTCAGTATTGCTGACACAATAACGCTAAAATGCTTTTTGTTCAAGTGGAATCACCCCTTATAGAAAAGCATGTATGGAATGACTTGATGCAGGCCATTAAGGTTGGCGGATGAGGCGTATGGAGGTAAAAATGAGCACACCCACATTTGATGATTTTGATGGCTGGATATGGCTGGATGGGGCATCGGTCCCTTGGCGAGAGGCTAAGGTTCATATCTTAACACATGCATTGCATTATGCCACGAGTGTATTTGAAGGTCAGCGTGCTTACAATGGCACTATTTTTGAACTAGAAGCTCACACAGCACGTTTGTTTAAATCGGCTGAAATTATGGGCATGGAGATTGAGCAAAGTGCTGATGAAATCAACCAAGCTTGTTATGACAATCTGCATAAAAATGGTTTCAAAGACGCTTATCAGCGCCCAATTGCTTGGCGTGGGTCGGAAAAAATGGGCATTACCGTTGCTGGAACTAAGGTGCATGTTGCTGTTGCGTCATGGGAATGGCCTTCATATTTCAGTCCACAAGCAAAATTAAAGGGATTGCGCCTTTGCATGTCGGATTATCGTCGTCCCGATCCTAAGACTGCCCCAATCCTTGCTAAAACCGCCGCAAATTACCCGATTAGTTGTTTGTCAAAAGACATTGCCGAGAAATCGGGATATGATGACGCACTTTTGCTGGACTGGGAAGGCTATATTGGTGAAGCAACAGGTGCGAATATATTCTTCATTAAGGGGAACGAAGTACATACCCCTTCCTTAAAATGTGTCTTAGACGGCATTACCCGCCGCACGGTGATTGGCTTAGCACGCGGAAAAGCTATGACTGTGATTGAGCGTAATATCCGCCCCGAAGAGATGGCAGATTTTGATCAAGCGTTTCTAACAGGGACCGCTGCCGAAGTAACACCACTTGCTGAAGTTGCAGGATACAGCTTTGTGGTCGGCGAAGAAATCAAAGATTTAATGCAGTCATATGATGATTTAGTTCGCTCAAAACCTTTATAAATCTTTCGACACACTATACCCAGTAAATTTTATTGTCCCGCCTTAAAAGCATTTAATGTTTCAAAGCGGGACAGAATTATAAGAGCTATTTATTATCGCTTTTATTAATAGCATCTATCAATCCAATTATTGCATCGCGCACGTTGGTCGTCGGTAGTGTTGCGAGACCAGGCACATCTTTGCCAATATTAAGGGTATTGTCCTTCAGGAATTGATGCGCAGATGGCAGACCCTCGTAAAAATAAGAGATCGGCACATCAACGATCGCAGACAAAGCATATAGCCTGCCAACGCTGATTCGATTAGTACCATTTTCATACTTTTGTATTTGTTGGTAACTAATGCCGAGCGCGTCAGAAATATCATTGAGTGATAATCCTTTTTCAATTCTGCGCATACGTAGACGTCTTCCTATGTATCGATCAATCTGGTCAGCGCGTCTCGCTTCATGGTTACTTTGCGGAGTTTCTTCCTTGGTATCGTCTTTTGAAAGCTCTTTCATCATCGCCATATTTAAACCTCATTAAAAGGGTATCATTCCTTGCTGGCAGTGACCGTTAACCTGTGCTAGAGGAAGGTCATAGGGACAAATGTTCTTTAGTTGATAAACATTTTTCCAATGATACTGTTAGTAGTATCGCTAGAATATAACTAACCGACATAAATGCAAGTGCATTTACACTTTTGCGGGAGCAATAAAAATTATGCAATCGAATTGGTTGAAAAATATAACTTTAATTTATGCAGCCATTAGTTTGGCAGCGTGTAGTAGCACACTCGATGAAGATACCTACCTAGCAAGAGATGTAGAGGTTCTCTATAATATTGGTCAAGATTCGTTGAAAAAGAAGCGTTATGGTTTTGCGGCAGCTGCTTTTGACGAAGTTGAGCGGCAACATCCGTATTCTGTGTGGGCACGCCGCGGTCAATTAATGGCTGCTTATGCACATTATATGGCCAATAACTATGATGATTCGATTTTATCAGCTGAACGGTTTTTGCAGTTACATCCAGGAAACAGTTCAGCGCCTTATGCTTACTATTTAATTGCGCTGGGTCACTACGAGCGTATTTCAGATGTAGGACGGGACCAAGCCACCACAGATGCTGCACGAAATGCTTTA
>JABABO010000395.1 GCA_014238195.1 Kordiimonadaceae bacterium
AAATCAACCGCTTCGCCGCCAATTGCTTCTGCTAATACTTTGGTGATCGCCGCAGTCAGTGTGGTCTTCCCATGGTCAACGTGACCAATTGTACCAATGTTGCAGTGCGGCTTATTACGTTCAAACTTTTCTTTAGCCATTTTCTTTACCTTTTGTCTTTCGGCCTTGGCTTTCCCAAGGGCCATAGTTTGGTTCTTGCTTTAGTGTTATTATTAAGTGCCTATACCTTTTTGCTGGCTAACCAGCTAATTTAGCTTTGATTTCCTCCGCTACAGCATTAGGCACGCCATCGTAATGATCAAATTGCATAGTGAACTGGGCACGACCTTGTGAAAATGAGCGGAGCTCGTTCACATAACCGAACATGTTCGCCAGAGGAACCATCGCATTGATCACAGTGTTAGGGCCACGGGTTTCAGAACCCGAAATTTGACCCCGACGCTTGTTCAAGTCACCGATCACGTCGCCCATATACTCGTCAGGAGTAACAACTTCGACCTTCATAATCGGTTCTAGGAGTTTGATGCCCGCTTGTTCAGCCGCATCGCGCATTGCCCCGCGTCCAGCGATTTCAAACGCAAGGACGCTAGAGTCAACATCATGGTAGGCGCCGTCTAACAAGCGCACAGAAAAGTCAATGATTGGGAAGCCAATAAGCGCACCAGCTTCAGCAATATCTTTAACACCTTTTTCTACGCCTGGAATATATTCCTTGGGAATATTACCGCCTTTAATTTCGTCTGAGAATTGAAAACCAGACCCACGCTCGCCTGGTGTAACAACCATCTTAACGCGGCCAAATTGACCAGAACCACCAGATTGTTTCTTGTGGGTATAGTCAACCTCGACTTCACGGGCAAAGCTTTCACGGTAAGCCACCTGCGGTGCACCTACTGTACATTCAACTTTGAACTCCCGCTTCATACGGTCAACAAGAATATCCAAATGAAGCTCGCCCATACCAGAAATAACCGTTTGACCAGATTCTTCATCGGATGCCACACGAAAGCTTGGGTCCTCAGCAGCCAAACGATTAAGCGCAATGCCCATTTTTTCTTGGTCGGCTTTGGTCTTTGGCTCTACCGCAACTTCAATCACTGGGTCAGGAAATTCCATACGCTCCAGAATAACAGCAGACTTTGGATCGCATAGCGTATCGCCCGTTGTTGTTTGTTTCAAACCAGCAAGCGCAACAATATCACCCGCGCGGGCTTCTTTAAGGTCTTCACGGTTGTTCGAATGCATTTCCAGCATACGACCAACTTTTTCCTTACGGTCTTTCACAGAATTAGAAACTTGAGTACCCGTTGCTAAAACCCCTGAATAAATACGGCAAAATGTCAGCGTCCCGACAAATGGGTCATTCATTACTTTAAATGCCAGCGCCGAGAATGGCACATCATCAGAGGAAGTGCGCGTCGTCTCGCTATCATCTTTTGGATTGATACCCGCGATCGCAGGCACATCAAGCGGCGACGGCATAAAATCAACAACTGCGTCCAAAAGCGGTTGGACACCTTTGTTTTTAAAGGCAGTACCATTTAGAACAGGTACGAATAAGCTTTCCTGCGTTCCTTTGCGAATGGCTGCTTTAATCTCCTCGTTGCTGATTTCTTCACCTTCAAGGTATTTTTCCATCAGCTCTTCATCAGCGTCGACTGCAACTTCGATCATATCCATCCGTGCGATTTCAGCTTCATCAACAAGCTCAGGGCGGATATCAACATAATCATAAGAAGCGCCAAGGTCTTCACCCTTCCAAAGCACTTCTTTGAACTCGATCAGATCAATCAAACCTTCGTATTCAGCTTCTGCACCAATGGGCAATTGCACCACACACGCTGTTGAACCAAGTCGCTCGCGGATCATATCCACACAGCGCGAAAAATTAGCCCCCATACGGTCCATCTTGTTCACAAAACACATGCGCGGGACGCCGTATTTATCGGCTTGACGCCAAACAGTTTCGGATTGCGGCTCAACACCTGCAACGCTATCGAAAACAGCCACAGCGCCGTCAAGAACCCGTAAGCTACGCTCAACTTCAATCGTGAAATCCACGTGACCAGGTGTGTCAATAATATTAATTCGGTGATCGTTCCAGAAACACGTTGTTGCAGCGGATGTAATTGTAATACCGCGCTCTTGCTCCTGCTCCATCCAATCCATCGTCGCGCCGCCATCGTGCACTTCGCCGATTTTGTGGCTGCGACCAGTATAATATAGGATACGTTCTGTTGTTGTCGTTTTACCAGCATCAATGTGGGCCATGATGCCGATATTACGATAACGATCAAGTGGCGTTCTGCGTGCCATAGGTCTTATTCCTTAATCTAGCCTACCAGCGGTAGTGTGAGAATGCTTTGTTAGCTTCAGCCATTTTGTGCGTGTCCTCACGCTTCTTAACGGCAGCCCCACGGTTATTTGATGCATCAAGCAATTCACCGCTTAAGCGGTCAACCATTGTTGTTTCATTGCGCTTACGTGCAGCAACGATTAACCAACGAATAGCCAACGCCTGCGCACGCTCGCTGCGTACTTCGACAGGCACCTGATACGTTGCACCACCCACACGGCGTGAACGCACTTCGATAGCTGGCTTAATGTTATCTAAAGCATCATGGAAAAGCGCCAACGGCTTAGATTTCGCGCGCGCTTCAACTTTATCAAATGCACCATATACGATGCGCTCAGCGACTGATTTCTTACCATCAAGCATCAGGCTGTTCATAAATTTGGTCAGTACAACATCACCGAATTTCGGATCAGGCAGGACTTCCCGTTTTTCTGCACTATGACGACGTGACATAGGGTGTTCCTCTCTTAATCTTATTTAGGACGTTTCGCGCCGTATTTCGAACGGCTCTGACGACGGTCTGACACACCCTGGGTATCAAGCACACCACGTAGAACGTGATAGCGAACACCAGGTAAATCTTTTACACGACCCCCAC
>JABABO010000397.1 GCA_014238195.1 Kordiimonadaceae bacterium
CAGCGGCGTAGATACGTTTGTCTTTGGCTCGGCTAGCGGCGATGATCAAATCACGGACTTTGACCTTGATGATGATATCCTTGATTTATCCAGCACGGGTTTCAGTGGCCTTGACACGCTGACAGGTGCCGCCGAAGACACAAATAATGGCTTGCTGATAACCCTAAGCGATAGTTCAACTGTTTTGCTGAGCGGCCTAAGCCTCAGTGACCTGAGCACCATGAATATTACTTTTGGATGATCGGGGTAATGGAGGTATTGGCCTGAAGGTTTAATGTCTGAAAGGTTTAGTATCTCAAAGGTTTAGTATCTGGCAAAGGGTGGGTGAGTGATTCACCTTCCCTTTACTGCCTTGGCCCTTCGTTATTCTTGCGGATTTCTTGGCCGCTTTCTTGGACGCACAATTCCATCCTGTGTTGTTCATATTCTCACATTTATATATACCCACATTGTATACAAAATAAAGCTTTATCATAATATAATGCGTTTTTTCTTGTAAATGTATACAATATAAGCTTTCCTGTGGGTAGGTAAAAAAGGAATTAAGTGGGTATCATGATCTTTGATATTGAAATTTTAGAAGTTGGTGCGCGTGACGGACTGCAGAACGAAAAGGTTATTTTCGATACTGAGAGCAAAGTCAGGCTGATTACAGACGCTATGGCTGCTGGTGTCAAGCGGCTGGAGGTCGCCAGCTTTGTCAATCCAAAGCGTGTGCCTCAGATGGCTGATGGCGAAGCCGTTATAGAACGCTTACCCGATGATCCTGTTGTTACCTATATTGGCCTAGTGCTTAACAAGCGTGGTCTGTTACGGGCGTTAGAAACAAAATCAGGCGGCAAACGCGGCGTAGATGAAGTTGGCTTAGTGGCCATGGCAACCGATACCTTCGGTCAAAAAAATCAGGGTCAGACCAGTCAGGAATCGGTCGATTTGTGCCTAGACATGATGAAATTCAGTCATGCGCAGAATATGAGCGTACAAGTAACTTTATCGGCGGCTTTCGGGTGCCCCTTTGAGGGACGCGTTGACCAAAGTCATGTCATTGAAATGGCCCGACAGTTGGCTGAGGGCAATCCCCGTGAGATCGCACTTGCGGATACAATCGGCGTTGCCAGTCCTGCAAAAGTCACCGAAATGCTTGGGCGTTTGAAAGAAGCCTTACCGGGGATACCTCTGCGGGCTCACTTTCATAATACGCGGGGCACTGGCCTTGCCAATGCGTGGGCAGCATTGCTTGCGGGTGTGACAACGTTAGATGCTTCGGTAGGGGGGCTGGGCGGTTGCCCCTTTGCCCCGAAAGCAACCGGCAATATCGCGACAGAAGATTTAGTGTATTTGCTGCATGAAAGCGGTGTCACAACGGGTGTTAATCTGGATAACTATTTGGAAAACCTGAATTGGATTGAGCAAGATTTGGGGCGTGTCGTGCCTGGAATGGTGAAGCAGGCGGGTGGGTTTCCTGCCGGGAATGTACGACCATAACGGACCATGGATAAAATACCAGTGTACGGGTAAGGAGACAAGACAGGATGGCTTATCGATTGGGAGTAGATGTCGGCGGGACCTTCACGGACCTGTTACTCATTCATGAAGAAACCGGGAAGACTTGGCGAGACAAAGTGCCGAGCACACCGCAAGACCCTTCTATAGCTGTCGTAAATGGTACAAAAGCTATCACGGCAACAGCTGGTATCGCGCCATCTGAAATTACGCAGTTCCTGCATGGCACAACAGTGGCGACCAATGCAGTCCTTGAAGGTAAGGGGGCTAAGACAGGACTGATTGTCACAAATGGGTACAGACAGATCCTTCAGGTGGCGCGTTCATTGGTTCCTGGTGGTCTTGCTGCATGGATCGTATGGCCAAAGCCTGAACCTTTAGCAGCCCTAGAAAATACTGTTGAGGTTTCTGGTCGTTTGGATGGTCAAGGGCATGAGGTTTCGCCAGTTGATGCGGCTCAGGTAAGGCAAGCCTTGGAAAACTTGAAAGGCCAAGGCCTTGAAGCCCTGACGATTTGCCTGATGAACAGCTATTTAGACGGTCGTCATGAACTAGAAATCGCGTCCATTGCACGCGATATTTTCCCTGATATTCCTGTGTCCCTATCGCATGAGATTTTACCAGAAATGCAGGAATATGAACGGGCACTGACTTCTGTTGCCAACTCGCTCGTGCGGCCAGTCATGGCAATGTATGTGTCTAATTTACGCCGTGAATTGCGGGCGCTGGGCATGGCGGGCCGTATGAATTTGCTGCGCTCCGATGGCGGGTTAATGGGCAGTGAAAAAGCCGAAAATGCCCCAGTTAATCTTTTGATGTCTGGCCCAGCAGGCGGTGTTACGGGTGCACTCTGGGTATCCCGAAAAGCAAAACTAGATAATATCTTGACACTTGATGTTGGCGGTACGTCCACAGATGTTGCCTTGATTGAAAATGGTGCCCCTCGCTTGCGCCGTGAAACCAGTGTTGGGCACCTAACGGTTCGTGCGTCTTCGCTTGATGTGAAAACAGTAGGGGCTGGGGGTGGTTCTATTGCTCACGTGCCAGAGCTTACAGGTGCCCTTCGGGTTGGCCCAGAAAGTGCTGGTGCTGTCCCTGGACCCGCTTGTTACGGCAAGGGCGGTGAACACCCTACAGTCACAGATGCGCATGTGGTTCTTGGAAATTTGCCAGGGGCTTTACTCGGCGGTAGCTTTAAGCTAGACCGCGATGCTGCAACCCAAGCCGTGCAAACAATCGCGGATGCCCTTTCAGTGACACTTGAGGAAGCCGCACAAGGTATTATTGATATAGCGAATGAAAATATATATGGGGCTTTGCGTCTTGTCTCCGTCCAGCAGGGATATGACCCGCGCGACTTTGCCCTTATGGGATTTGGTGGTGCGGGTTCACTGCACTCAAATGCCGTTGGAAAACTAATGGGGTCATACCCTGTGATCATCCCTGTTTCGCCGGGTGTTCTTTGTGCCACGGGGGATGCAACAACGCAGATGCGATATGAACATGCGCGTTCCTTTAATAAGGGAATTTCAAAAACATCTGATGCCGAAGTGGCGAAGTGGCTCGCTGAGATGAAAGAAATTGTTCACCGAGAGCTTGAGGATGAAGGCGTAGCTCGCAACGATCAGATTGTAACGTTTGAGGCGGGTGTTCGTTATATGGGACAAGGCTTTGAAGTTGATATGGAATTGGCTTTGCCTGACTTTGAGGCAGGAATTGGTACTGCTGTACTGAAAGATGCTTTTGATGCTGAACATAAGCGTCTGTTCACATTCAACTTGGATGTGGAGCATGAAATCGTGAATTTGCGCGCTGTCGCATTAGGACAAGGCGCTGAAATGCCTGCAAGCGCACTGGCAGACGGAAACAGTGATCCCTCTGCGGCTGTTGTGAGTGACCACGAAATGTGGGTTGAAGGCGAAAAATGCCCTGCTAAAATATATGATCGGACAAAACTGCGCGCGGGCAATAATGTTCCTGGCCCATGTATTGTCTGTGAAATGGATAGTACGGCTGTCATCCTTCCTGGACATGTCGGCACAGTCGATGCCTTTGGCAATATACACATTAATCCAGTGAATGCTGCATAAAGGAGAGTACCGATGCCTGCGCAAATTATTGAAACAAATACAGCAGCTTTCAATGCCGTGGATATTAATACGATCACTTTGGATATTATTGAAAATGCTTTGCGCAATGCGCGGGAAGAAATGGATGCCACGTTATTTCGTACGGCAATGAGTCCTGGTATTCGTGAGCAGGGCGATGCATTTCCGTTAATCGCTGACAGACGCGGCAAAATGATTGTGGGTCAATTTGGCAGTTTCTTAGATGGCTTCTTGAATGGCTACGAGGGTACGATCGAGGCAGGCGATATGGTCTGGCTTTCTGACCCCTATAGCTGCGAGGGTGCTGTGAGCCATAACAATGACTGGTTGATTATCCTCCCTATTTTCAGAGAGGGCCGTTTGACAGCTTGGGCCTGTATGTTTGGCCATATGACCGATATTGGCGGCAAGGTACCAGGCAGTTTACCAACAGACGCTTTAAGTGTTTTTGAAGAAGGTATCCGTATCCCACCCATCAAGATTTACAAAAAAGGTGAACTTCAAGAAGATATTTTAAAGCTTGTGTTACACCAAACCCGTATGCCCGAATGGTGCCGCGCTGATTTACATGCGATTATTGCAAGTTGCCGCGTGGCTGAGAAGCGTATTCATGAGATCTGTGAGCGCTTTGGTGACGATTTTCTTGCCAGCGCTACTGATGAATTGCTCGAGCGAAACAAACGGGCCATGGGGCATCTTATCAATACAGCTGTATCTGAAAGCAAAGTTTCCTTTGAAGATTATATCTGTGATGATGGTCGTGGTCACGGGCCCTATAAGATCAAATGCACGATGTGGAGAACAGGAGAAAAGGTTATTCTGGACTTTGACGGGACAGACCCACAGGCAATGGGGTCTATTAATTTTTACCTTAATGAAAATATGCTGAAGATGTTCTTCGGTATTTATATGGTAATGGTTTTTGATCCGCAAGTGATGTTTAACGATGGGTTTTATGATCTAGTTGATGTCCGTATTCCACAGGGAAGCTTGCTAAAACCTGATTTTCCGGCTGCGCTGTCGTGCCGAACACATGCTCTTGGACGCATTTTTGATGTTCTTGGTGCCTTGCTTGGTCAAGGACAACCCGAGTTTCTGAATGCTGCAGGATTTTCGTCATCACCACATTTGATGTTCTCTGGTCATCACGAAGACACGGGTGAATGGTTCCAATTATTCCAAATCGGTTTTGGTGGTATACCGGGACGACCGTGGGGTGATGGTGCTGATGGACACAGTTTATGGCCTGGGTTTACGAATGTTCCCAATGAGTTTCTCGAGCGCTATTTCCCTATGCGTATTACTGAATATACCTCGCTCGCTGATAGTGGCGGTGCCGGACAAAATCGGGGTGGCAATGGTATTTTAATGACTTATGAATTTCTCAATGCAGGCATCATCAGTATTCATGATGACCGCTGGTTCACATATCCTTGGGGTGTCAATGGTGGGGAACCAGGGTCACGGTCTCGTAAGATACTCCGCAAAGGGGATGGCTCAGAGGTTATTTTGCCGAGTAAATGTGATAATATTCATGTCGAGAAGGGTGATCAACTTGACTATATCACTTGGGGTGGCGGTGGGTGGGGCAACCCTCTAAAAAGGGATGCTAGTCTTGTGGCCCTTGAAGTCGCACGTGGGTTGGTCTCGGTTGAAGCAGCAAGTACACTGTATGGTGTTGTCTTGAACACTGATGGCAGTGTCGACATCAAAGCGACTGAAACTAAGCGCGCGTCCAAAGTGGATACAGATAAGACACGTGAAATATTCAACTTTGGGCCTGATATCAATGAACTGCGCGCAAATGCAATTGCTGAAACAGGTCTAGCAGCCCCAATAGCCCCAAAATGGTAAGGAGCTTAATACCTTGGATACAGAGAACGCATTTCAGCCTATCGATTATCCGCCAGTTTTGTTGGCCGAGGGTATAATATGCGGACGTAACCAGATCCGCAGAAATTGTTAATATGTAGAGATTAAACTGGTCTAGTCACGCCTTGAGAACATCTTTGATCAGGGAATATACCCAGCAAGGTAGCTGGGCTTAAAAGATAACGGGAGAAAGTTATGTCACATAAATACCCAATTTCCCTGCTTGCAGGGGTGAGCTTACTGGCAATGCCCGCAGCCTCAGTCACAGCGCAGGATAATAATGAACGCCTTGTTGTTGATGAAATCATTGTGTCGGCTCGCCGTGTCAATGAAAGTTTAACAGATGTTCCGGGAACGGTCTCGGTGGTTACAAAGGCTGTTATTGAGAAAGCAGGCATACAAAGGGCTGCAGATTTCATCAATCTGACATCAGGTGTGACAATGGTTGATGCCGCAGAAGTGGGTGATACACAAGTCAACATTCGCGGTATTAACGGTGCTCGTGACGCCGAAAACAGCTTCGCCTTCATCCTTGATGGCATTTTATACACAAATCCAGCTGCCTTTAATCGTGAATACTCTAACCTCTCACAGATAGAAATTTTTAAAGGTCCTCAAGGCGCCATTTATGGTCGCAATGCAGCAGCTGGCGCAATCCTTGTGAATACAGAGACACCTACAGGGCAAACGGAAGGCCGTTTTCAGGCTGGTTATGCACAAGATAACACTTGGTTGGTGAAGGGCGCTTACTCAGGCGCGTTCTCAGATACTGTATTTTTCCGCGTGGGCGGTGATTGGAAGTCCTCTGACGGGTTCTATCGAAATCAATATCAAAATGATGCTGCGGTCGTGGATCGCTTTGAGGCATGGAATGTGAATGCGCGTCTGGTCAGTGAACTTGGTACTGCCACGACTTTGGATACCAAAATTCGGGTTGGTGAGGTTGATGCTGGCTCAATCGTATTTAATTCCACATTCAACTTACCCGTTTTTGCTGAGGCTCTGGCTTCACCAGCCGCCAATCAGGATGTGAACGAATTCGACTTTGTTTTTGATGCCAATGTGCCCTCGCAGAACGATCAGAAATCTTTAGAAGTATCGACAAAGCTCACTCATGATTTTGATGATATGACGCTTACAGGCTGGGTGCTTTATAGTGACATTGAAAATAACTTAATGTCTGATGGAACATCCGCTGCTTTTGGTTTTTATCAATTCGACAGTGCCTGCGAAGCTTCAACGCTGTCAAATGCTGGTTATGAATTGCTGGCACCGCAATTTATCAATATATCGCCGGTGGGTGTGATATTTGATGCGACTAATGGCTCTTTCTTTGGGGCCTACACACCGACAACCTGCGACGGAATTCAAGAACAACTTCGTAATCAGCAAGACTTAAGCGCTGAGCTACGATTGGCATCAAACGGTGATGGTCCTTTCAATTGGATGGTTGGAACATATCTACTCGATATTGATAGAGAAGTCGGCGTGTCCCTCAACCGTGATAGTGGCAGTGCAGTGACGAGGGGGCTTTATCAGGCTGATGGTCCGAATGCAACGGCAGCCCTAACCTGGGATCAGTTTGACAGCACTGTGTTCGCGGTTTTTGGTCAATTTACTTATGACATGAATGAAGACACTGAACTCTCGGTTGCGCTGCGCTATGATAACGAAACCCGTAAAGTGTCCAGTCTAGTTCCTGTTAATGCCACACAGTCAGTGATTGATTTGGATTTTAATCCGCTGACTGCGGACCCGCTAAACCCAGGGCTCCTCGGCGGTGCTGTTGCTGATAAAAAGGAAACCTATCAAGAGCTACAGCCGAAAATCTCTCTGACCTGGGATGCTTCTGATGATGTGACATTGTTTGCAAGTTGGGGCGTAGGCTTTAAAGCAGGTGGCTTTAATAATACTGGCTCAGCTGAAACCATTAATGGCTTTATTAATGGCTTGATCAGGGGCCAATCATTCTTCTCGCCGACTGATTATGAAGCGGCACTTGGTGTTACCCTGCCATCGATTTCGAATGATTATGGCAAGGAAACGTCCAGTGCGCTGGAAACAGGTTTTAAAGCGCGTGCTATGGGTGGACGGCTCGCAATCAACGGCGCAGGCTATTACACAACAATTGATGATATGCAGTTCTTTGAGTTTTTTGTTGGTAGCTTTGGCTTGCTTCGTGTGGTCTCGAATATTGACAAGGTCGATGTTTATGGCGCTGAAATGGATGTAACATTCACTGTCAATCAAAACATGCGTTTGTTTGCGGCTGGTAACGTAACCGAAAGCGAGATTAAGCAAAATAGCTCCCGTCCAGATACAATAGGCAATAAATCTCCTTACACAGCCAGTTATACGGCTAATATTGGCTTGGATGCGGATTTTGAACTCTCAAATGACTTGCAGATATTTGGGAGATTAGACGCCCGTTTTGTCGGCCCAACCTGGTTCCATACCGTGCAAGAAGGTGATCGTCCGACTATTTTCCAGCCGCTTTTTGATCTCGGGTTTGGTCAAGGTTCAGGTGGATTAGGCACAGCAAATTATAGCAATGCCAGACGCGAAGCCTACCAAATTGTTAATTTACGTCTGGGGTTTGGCGGCGAAGCTTGGAATATAACGGGTTATGTACAGAATATGTTTGACACAAAATATCTTGAGGAGGTCATTCCAGCACCAGAATTTGGTGGTTCATTTAATGCACCAGGCAATCGTCGGCGTATCGGTGTTGAATTTAGTACTAGATTCTAGGATATGAGCGACAGTGCTCTTGTGGCTTATATAGCCAATTGCGGTGTGTATTGATCGTGACCTGCGCCTTTATGTTTTTTGGGCGCAGGTTAGCGCCCCAAGCTTTAAGGGGCAAAGTATATTGTCATCAAACTCAGATCACTGACACTGAGCCCAGTAAACAAAATTGATGTGTCTTCGCTTAGGGTTACCAGCAAACCGTCCGCGGTATCAGTGGCTGTGCTGGCCAGTGTATCCAGCCCCGTTATGCCTGTTTCTGTTAGGTC
>JABABO010000128.1 GCA_014238195.1 Kordiimonadaceae bacterium
AAAGCGATGAAGGGGGGGCGAAGTTTACTTTGACTTTTTAACTGTAACTGTGACAGAAAACAAAGATGCTATCGCAATCGCTAAGCCAAGGGGAAGATCAATGCCAGCAAAAAAAGACCAAAAAAACAATCAGCTTGATGCGTATTGGATGCCTTTTACCCCGAACAAAGCGTTTAAAGCGGACCCACGGCTTTTTGCGCGGGCTGAGGGGCAGTATTATTACACCAATGATGGTCGCAAAATTCGTGATGCTTTTTCAGGCTTATGGTGCAGTAACTTAGGCCATTGTCACCCTAAAATTGTTGAAGCTATTCAACAATCGGCAGCTCAGTTGGATTATGTGACATCTTTTAACTTTGGTCATGACGGTGCTTTTGAGCTGGCGAATATTGTTGCGAACCAATTCCCCGAAGGCATGGATCATGTATTTTTCACCAACAGTGGATCAGAAGCTGTCGATACGGCGCTTAAAATGGCGCTAGCATATCACCGTATCAAAGGCGAAGCCAGCCGCACGCGCCTAATTGGCCGTGTAAACGGATACCACGGTGTTGGCTTTGGCGGTATTTCGGTCGGCGGCATGGTCAATAACCGCAAGTTTTTTGGTGGATTATTAACGGGCACAGACCATATACCGTTTCCCTATGATGTCCGCAAACATGCCTTCACACGTGGTGCCGCTGATATTGACCCAATGGTGTATCTCAGTGAACTTGAAAACATCATTGCCCTGCATGATGCTAGCACAATTGCTGCTGTGATTGTAGAACCCTTCATGGGGTCGGCGGGTGTCTATGTACCGCCAAAGGGCTACATTAAGAAACTACGGGAGATTACCGCACGTCACGGCATATTATTGATATTTGATGAAGTGATCACAGCGTTTGGGCGCTTGGGGGCAGCCAACGCAGCCACACGTTACGGCGTGACCCCTGATATCGTCACTATGGCAAAAGGCATTAATAACGCGGCTGTCCCAATGGGTGCAGCGATTGCAGGCAAACATATTTATGATGCCTTCATGAACAGCAATGATTTTGGGGTTGAGTTTTTTCACGGTTACACATACAGCGCCCATCCTTTGGCTGTAGCAGCAGGCATAGCAGCGCAAAATATTTACATTGACGAGGGTGTCTATGATCATGTGGCAAGTTTGAAACAGTATTTCGAAGATGGCCTTCATAATTTAAAAGGCTTGCCCCACGTTGAAGACATCCGCAACATTGGCTTTGCAGGTGGCCTGACGATTGCCCAGCGCAGCGGTGAAGCGGCAAAACGCGCTTATGATGTGTTCTTAAAAACATATGACAATGGTGTGATGGTGCGCAGTAACGGCGATTCTGTCACCATTGCCCCCATTTTAACCAGCACGCGGGACGACCTTGATCATATCTTTGAGGCCCTCAGCAAAGCCCTAAAAACCGTTGTTTAATTTAAGGGCTTAATATAAGGCGGCTTTACGGGCGCGTCACTTTAATGGGTATCGGCGAGTTCTTTTTGAGATGATCTAGCACGATCAAAGACTGCACTCTTGCAATGCTAGGATGCGGCAGCAGTAGATTTTGCACAAGGCCGTTAAGCGCCGCTAGGTCTGTCACAATCACTCTGATCATATAGTCGGCTTCACCAGTCATGGTCCATACGTCAATAACTTCAGGGGTATGGGCCATTAATTCAACAAAACCTTTGGCCTTTTCTGGGGTATGACTATCCATCATGATTTGCAAGAAAGCAGCGATTTCAGCGCCCACCTTGGTTTCATCGACAACGGCATGATAGCTTTTGATATAGCCTTCTTTTTCAAGCCGTGCCCGCCGCCGCGCGCACTGGCTGGCAGACCGTCCCACGCGATCTGCAAGCGCTTCACTATGCATACGTCCATCAACTTGTAAAAGCTCTAAAATACGGCTATCAACAGCATCCATCTTATTATCCATGCGTAGTTATTACAAAAATAAATACAATTATGCTATATTAACGCAAATAAACATCTAAATCTATAATATTTTGCGCAGGAAATGTGCTAGATATGCGCCATAATCCTGCCAACAAAGATGAATAATCAAAAAGCATATAATCATAGGACACAATATGACCGATATATTTGAAAACCCAATTGGCCTTTGCGGCTTTGAATTTGTTGAATTTTCAGCCCCTGAAAAAGGCATTCTGGAAACAGTTTTTGAAACGATGGGCTTTTCACATGTTGCAAACCATCGGTCAAAGGATGTGCAATTATGGCGTCAAGGTGATATTAATTTCGTGACCAATTACGAACCAAACTCCCATGCTTTTTATTTTGCTGAAGAACACGGCTCTGGGGCGTGCGGAATGGCTTTTCGGGTCCGCGACAGTCATCAAGCTTACCGTGATGTTATTACAAACGGCGCCCAACCGATGGACGTGAATGTTTGTCCGATGGAATTAAATTTACCAGCGATTAAAGGCATTGGCGGTGCAGCGCTGTATCTGATTGACCGTTTTGGTGAGGGTTCATCGATCTATGATATTGATTTCAACTGGATTGAAGGGGTGGACCGCAATCCTAAAGGCTGCGGATTTAATGTCATCGATCATCTGACACATAATGTGTACCGTGGACGCATGGATTACTGGGCGAATTATTACGAATCGCTGTTTAATTTCAAAGAAATTCGTTATTTTGACATCAAGGGTGAATACACAGGCTTGCTTTCGCGTGCCATGACAGCCCCTGATGGGTTGATCCGCATTCCCCTGAATGAAGAAGCCGCAGGTGGTAGTGGCCAGATTGAAGAATATTTGATGGCCTATAACGGCGAAGGTATCCAGCATATTGCCTTTTCGTGTGATAATTTATTGGAATGCTGGGATCGATTGAATGCGCGCGGTGTGCCGTTTATGACGGCACCGCCGCAAAGCTATTATGATATGCTGGAGGAGCGCTTACCAGGCCACGGTGAACCAGTGGGTGAGCTAAAAGCACGCGGTATCCTGCTTGATGGATCCACAGAAGACGGGGACCCACGTTTGCTTTTACAGATATTTTCAAAGACTCAGTTAGGTCCTGTGTTCTTTGAGTTTATTCAGCGTAAAAAAGACGATGGCTTCGGTGAAGGAAACTTTAAGGCTTTGTTCGAAAGCATTGAGCGTGATCAGATCAACCGTGGTACATTGAAAGTCGATGACAGCGCTGCTTAAGGAGCCTTCAAATGTCTAATATACCGAATACTATTGCCTTAAACGGCGTGCATCATGTGGCATATCGCTGCCGTGATGCTGCCGAAACCGTAGCCTTTTATGAAACCCATCTGAATATGGATTTCATGTTAGCCATCGCCGAAGACCATGTACCGTCAACGGGGGCGTATGACCCCTACATGCATATTTTTATGAACGCTGGGGGCGGCAATGTGATGGCGTTTTTTGAACTACCTGAGCAGCCTGATATGGGCCGCGATGAAAATACCCCTGAATGGGTGCAGCATATCGCCTTCAAAGTAGAAAACGTTGAAGCGCTGGAGCAAGCCAAGGCTAGCCTTGAGGCAGCAGGCATTGACGTGTTGGGTATTACGGATCATACGATTTTTAAATCAATTTACTTTTTTGACCCCAACGGTCACCGCTTGGAACTTGCAGCACATACTGCCAAGCCTGGAATGCATAAGGAATTAAAGCGTGTCGCCCGCGATATGCTGGCTGAATGGTCGCAAACCAAACGTGCCCCCAAGCATGCTGCTTGGTTGCACGGCGAAGGTGAGTTTATACCCAGTGATTAAACTGAGTTGCCAGTAGCTTTCTTGGTGCCATTTTTTTCACGCTTATGTTTCTGCACCATCGCCTCCAGTGCTTGCAAAAAATTTGAACGATCTCGCTTGGTGAATGCTGCATTATAGCCTTTGCTTTCACCTGTTTCACGTAGGTGGGCTTTTAGGTCCCGCATCGCGAGTGCCATGCCAATATTATCAGCGCTAAAGGCTCTTCCCGTGGGGCCAAGGGCCAAACCACCTGCATCTAGGCAGCGCCGGGCAAGGGGAATATCTGCTGTGATAGCAATGCCGCCTTGTGTTATCGTGTCAGCAATCCAATCATCAGCAGCGTCAGCACCCTCTGGCACAACAATTTTTTCAACATTTGACCCTACATCAATGCGCAGCCATTGATTACTAACCAAATACACTTTCAAATTATGGCGATAAGCGACCGTCAGCACTTCTTCTTTCACAGGACAGGCATCCCCATCAACATATATGATGATCTCATTCACGGTGCAGTTGCTTTGTCATTTCTTGTTTCATCTGATCAATCATTTCATTTATCCCATAAATTGCAAGCCCAATGTTTTATAAACTCGTAGCGCAGACAATTCGTCGCTTTTGGATTAGACCACTGCAATCTGAAAAAGCTTGTCTGTCCACAAAAATTAACATACCACTGTTTTTAAAAGTAATTTAATGAATGACACTGTTCTGTTTGATCATAGCCTGTGATGCGACAGATGAGATAGGCTAGGCTTTTTCACAAGGAAGAGACATGGGATTTCAAGTTAAAAATTTCACTCTGCAAGAGCTAAACCATTTTAGCACTTTGCAAGCCATGGCCTTTGACCTTCAAAAACAGACGGCACAGGAAATGCAGGAAGGGATGACAGAAAAGGATGTCACGACCCTGATGATGAAAAAATACCGCGCGGCGGGGGCTGGCAACTATTTTCACTTGCCTGTGGCTTTGTTTGGGGAACGCACTGCATTGCCAGGAACGTGGCCTGTTGGTAAATTTTTCCCCAAAAAATGCGCCTTACAAACAGGCGATAGCGTCATACTGGACGCTGCACCCCTGTTTGATGGCTATCTTGTTGACACCAGCTACAGCTTTTGTTTTGGGGCTGAAAACAGTCCAAACCATGCTAATGTACAAGTTCACAAGCAAATGATGCGGGACTTGCTAACTGAGCGCAGCAATATTCTTGAAAGTGTAAACGCTGGTGAAACATTTCAAAAAATCGCAAGGGACCTGGCCACACGCGCCGCGCAAAATGGCTATGAAAATGCCCACCAGAAACACCCTGGCGAGGTTTTGGGCCACCGTGGTGGTCGCTGGACTGGGGGGCTCAACCTTGGTATACGGTTACAAGGCTTTGATGCTGCGACGCTTATGTGGTTTAAAATGAAAGACCAGCTTGCACAGTTTGGCCTTAAGCAACAAGGGTCCCTATGGAACCATAAAAAAGCCAGTGATGTTGCCCCAACCGATGGCTTATGGATGGTAGAGCCGCATTTCGGCAAAGGCGATGTCGGCGCTAAATGGGAAGAAATATTAGTCATTGAAAAGGGCCGCGCCCGCTGGCTACAAGAAATGCCACCTCATGTGGTTGATAACACAGCTTAGTCGCAAAACTATTGGATACACCACACTATGACAAAAAGTGCACCAACCCTCTTTACCCTGCCCTATTGGTATGACCTTCATACACACTTTCGCCAAGACGCAACGCTGCAAGCAACTGTGAAAGAACATGTGAATATGGGCTGTGCGGGTGCGCGTGCCATGCCCAATACAGCACCACCAGTTGGTAAAATAATGGCTTCTGATACTGTACCCAGCGGTAAGGCTTACATAAGTATCGAGCAATACCAGCGTGAGATCATGAACGCATCTGATGGGGCTTTTTTGGACGTGATTGTCCCCCTTTATCTAACCCCTGACACGACACCAGAAATGATCGAGGCGGGGGCAAAGTCAGGGCTACTAAAAGCCTGTAAATATTATCCACCGCATGGCACCACAGGGGCAGGTGATAGCGCCCCTATTGATGGTTTTATTGAACGCGGTGTCATTGCCGCGATGCAGGACTGTCATGTAACACTGTGTACGCACGGTGAAGAACATGGCCTGTCCAGCGAACGTTATTTCGGCCGCACAGAAAACGCTGAAGAAATTTTTTATAGGGAGCGTATGCCCCGCATTCTTGACCAATTCCCAAATCTGCGCATGGTGGGCGAACATTTAACCACCAAAGTAGCGGTAGACCTCATTGAAAGCGCCCCTAGCCATGTCAAAGCCACTGTAACACCGCAGCATCTGATTTATACAGTGGGTGATCTGGTGCAAGGATTGAAATACCACTTATATTGTTTGCCCCTTGTTAAGTTTAGCGAAGACCGCGCAGCCTTGCAGCAAGCCGTTATAAACTCTGATAATACTAAATTTTTTGCAGGCACTGATAGTGCACCGCACACGGCAAAAACCACACCGTGCGGCTGTGCGGCAGGGTGCTATACGGGGGCTATCGCACCGCAATTGTACGCCCAAGCGTTCGAGTTAGCAGGATGCGATCTGAGCAAAAACGAAAATCAACAAATTTTCGAACGCTTTTTATGCTCCATCGGTATGAATTATTATGACTTACCCCAATCCGATAAACATTTTACATTGGAAAAATCAGAGGAAACAGTCACTCCCCTAACCATTGGTGATCAAACCATCATTCCGCTTCCAATTGGTATGGAAACCTCGTTACCTTGGAGAATCGTAAGACGGTGAATCGTTAGACTATAGTCAGAATTTTGGTGCCCTCGGTCTGCATAAATTGTATCACATACACCAGTAAGTTAGCTGATTTTACGAGTATATCAAGTAGAAAGCTATAGCATAGCGTCTATAAGCTAATGCCTATGATAGGGCTTCTTAAGGCTTCATATCCGTTTTAATGTCTGGCCATCGGAAAACTGTAATAAGTGTTATAAATATCAAAATATCTTAAATATATCATATATATCAATTACTTACTTAAAATCAAAAAGTGTTACATTTATGTAATCTAAGTGTTATCAGATTACGTTTTTTGATGTAATTTTTTTAATTTTTAAAATCCAATGAAATCAATGACATAACACTTTTGGGGTATAAAGATTACAAAAAGTAATAGTTTTTTGTAATCTTAGTTTCTTATATATTTCAAAGGGTTATGGGTATTATTAGCAATAGATAACACTTATTACAGTTTTCCGATGCCCACCACGAATTATAGCTAAAGGCCGATAGGAGGGCACCCCGTCCACCAACAGACATGAGACAGAAAATGTTAGAAATTTTTGTCTGCGATAATCTGCTACCAAGCGAGCACCACTGGTGGGCTGTCACCCAATATATTATTTAGAAAAATCATCGTATTTTGATCGGAGGCGGGGCGGGGGAGAGCGCGCGGGGCAGCGCGGGGCATTGTGAGGCAGTAGCGATGGGCGGGGCGGGGGAGAGCGGGCCAGTGGCGTGGGGCAGTAGCGCTGGGCAGTAGCGCTGGGCAGTGGCGCTGGGCAGGCGGGGCATGGCCGTGGGGCAGAGAAGCCTAGGCGTAGTGGTAGAACCCTTTGCGGGGAGCGGAGGAGCTAGCGCGTAGGCGTGATAGCCAATGCAGGGCAGCGAACGAACCACCTTATTAGTTGTGGACATACACCAAGTATGCCATAGTGAGGCTGGGTACGGTTAACAGGTGACTAAGGTATGGATTGGACAACGATATTTGGCTTTCTTGAAGTTCACTACAAGTCACTGTTAGTGATTTTTGGTTTTTTGAGCCTCCTTGTCGCTTGGCTAACTTTCTTTAGAGGGAAAAAAAACAATACCCCTACAAATTCAGTCGATACGGGGGGCGGTGATAGTAAAGTCGCTATTGCAGGCCCCAACGGTGGTATTGATCAGTCAACAAAGATTACGATTAATCAGAATGGATATACTCCTGAAGAATTCGCTATAGGGGTGAAAAAAGCTCTTGAAGAACAAAGGCAAGAATTTGAGAGTCAGAACACTACCCAGGCCGATCAGATTTCAAGGCCACCAGAATCGAATATAGCCGTAAATAAGGATATTGAAAAAGTACCAGAAACACTAGCTAACCCTAATGTTACGGAAGATGAACGGACAGCGGCTTATGCTGCGGTTAATGATGGCAATCTTAAACCGACTGAAGAAATTCTAGAAAATTTGCTGCAAAAAGGGCTTGAGAGTACCTTAGAAACCGCCGCCATAGCATCCCAGCTGGGGGCATTAAAGTTTTACCACGATACCGACGGGGCCATTACTGCCTATGAAACGGCTGTCAGGTTAAACCCCGATGATTTGAATGCCCACAATCAGCTTGGTCATTTATATCACCGTGTTGGTGACTTGGACAAAGCAGAAGCACAGTACACTATCATTCTAAATCACGCCACAATCGCAGGCAGTGATGCATCAGCTAAATATTTACAAGCCACAGCCCACACTAACCTTGGGTTACTCTATAATACCCGTGGGGACTTGGATGGGGCCGAAGTCCTGTATAAAAAATCCCTTGCGATAGAAAAAAACCTAGGCCGCAAGGAAGGCATGGCAAGCGATTATGGTAACCTTGGATGTATCTATGAAACCCGTGGGGACTTGGACGGGGCCGAAGCCATGTATAATAAATCCCTGAAGATATTTGAAGACCTAGGCCGCAAGGAAGGCATGGCACGCAATTATGGTAACCTTGGGAATGTCTATCAAATCCGTGGGGACTTGGACGGGGCCGAAGCCATGTACAAGAAATCCCTTGCGATAGAAAAAGACCTGGGCCGCAAGGAAGTCGTGGCAAGCAATTATACTAACCTTGGATTACTCTATCAAACCCGTGGGGACTTGGACAGGGCCGAAGCCATGTATAATGATGCCCTGAAGATCAATAAAGAGCTAGGCCGCAAGGAAGGCATGGCAAGCAATTATGGTAATCTTGGGAATGTCTATATAACCCGTTGGGACTTAGGTGCGGCGGAAGCCATGTACCAAAAATCCCTTGCGATCAATGAAGACCTAGGCAGCAAGGAAGGCATGGCAAGCAATTATGGTAACCTTGGGACTATCTGTCAAACCCGTGGGGACTTGGATGGGGCCATTGCCAGTTATCAGAAATCCCTTGCGATCAATGAAGAACTGGGCAGCAAGCAAAGCATGGCAAGCGTTTATGGTAACCTTGGGACTGTCTACCGACTCCGTGGGGACTTGGACGGGGCCGTTGCCATGTATAAGAAAGCCCTGAAGATATTTGAAG
>JABABO010000398.1 GCA_014238195.1 Kordiimonadaceae bacterium
GCGCTGACACAATTGGTGGCGGCAACGGCGATGACTTGGTTGAAGGCGGCGCTGGCGCTGATCGTTTGTTTGGCGGTGATGGTAATGATGTTATCTACGCCGCGACAGCAGACGACCCGGCAGGCGATGACAGCGATAATGTCGTTTGGGCAAGTGCTGGTGATGACACGGTTGTTGGTTCAAACGGCAATGACACGCTTGGCGGCGGCCACAATGATGATAACGTATCAGGCGGCAACGGCGATGACCTCATTTACGGCGGCACGGGCAATGATACGGTGTCGGGCGGTGTCGGCGATGATACCATCTACGGCGGTTTCGGTAATGACACGCTGACGGGCGGTAGCGGTGAAGATACGTTTGTCTTTGGCTCGGCTAGCGGCGATGATCAAATCACGGACTTTGACCTTGATGATGATATCCTTGATTTATCCAGCACGGGTTTCAGTGGCCTTGATACGCTGACAGGCTCCGCCGAAGACACAAATAATGGCTTGCTGTTAACCCTAAGTGATAGTTCAACTGTTTTACTAAGCGGTCTAAGCCTCAGTGACCTGAGCACCATGAATATTACTTTTGCATCTTAGGTTCTGTCATAAGGTAGGATGGGTGAGAAAGGTCACCCATCCCGTGATCACAGAGAGACCTGAGTAAAGGTTGGATATGTGTAATGTATCATTTTGACTGAGTGTTCACAGCCTTTCAATAAGGAAAGGCTCTAATAGCCAGCCGCTAAAGCGCCAGGACGGCGTGGGTCAGATGCACCGTGTAATTGTCCATCTGGTAGGCGCATAATTGTTTGCGTAGACCCGAGTAAACGGTCCCAAGGGTCCTTTGAATTTGTTTTTAAATTATGCCCCATTTGTTCCATAAGCCGTAATGTATCAATGGATATTCCAGGTTCGATAGTCACGCGGTCAGGGTACCATTGATGATGAATACGTGGCACGTTTGTTGCCCCTTGTGCGTTCATATTAAAAACAGTGGTGTTAAGGATTGTTTGCAGAACGGCTGTGATAATTGAACTGCCGCCTGGGCTACCTGTTGCCATGAATGGCTTGTTGTCCTTAAACACAAGGGTTGGTGTCATGCTAGATAGCGGGCGCTTAAAAGGAGCAATGGCATTGGCTTCGCCGCCCAATAACCCAAAACCATTTGGCGTTCCAGGTTTTGCTGAAAAGTCATCCATTTCGTTGTTGAGCAAAAAGCCCCCACCCATAACCGCTTTGCTGCTGCCAAAAGTAAAGTTCAACGTTGTGGTATTGGCGACCATGTTGCCGGCACGATCAATGACAGAAAAATGTGTTGTATCGTGGCTTTCATAGGGCAACTGCGGCGCTGGTGCGATATCGTCTGATGGGGTCGCTTGACGATCTTTGATGCGAGCACGAATAGTGGCTGCATAATCTTTGTCTGTGAGAGCTGCAAGCGGTACATCCACAAAATCAGAGTCCCCTAGGTATTTGGAGCGGTCGGCATAGGCATATTTCATCGTTTCGGTTAGCCGGTGTAGGTAAGCAGCACTGTTGTGCCCCATATTATAGAGATCATAGCCTTCCAGTACATTTAACATTTGTATAATATGTACGCCGCCTGACGATGGCGGTGGCATTGAAACAATTTTATAACCATTAAAGGTGCCACTGATGGGCTTGCGGGTAACAGTTTTATAAGCTTTTAAATCTGCGAGCGTCATAATGCCACCACCGGCTTGAATAGCGTCGATGATTTGTTTTGCAACAGGACCTTCATAAAAGCCCTTAGCACCCGATGCAGAAATTGCCTTAAGAGTATTTGCAAGATCGGCTTGGGTAAATAATGATCCTACGGGTAATGGCTCTGGTCCATTTTGGCCCTCAATGGGGAAAAAATAGGTTTTGGTTGTTTGATCGGCGATCATGCGTTTTGTATAACGCTTAAGCGTATCATGCAGGACGTAGGGCATGATAAAACCCTGCTCTGCAAGCTCAATAGCGGGTGCCATGACATCTGCGCGGCTCATGGTGCCATATTTTTCCAGGGCTTCTAAAAGCCCCATAACGGTTCCTGGAATGCCGCTGGAATGATGCGAAAAGAAGGCTTTTTTCTGATCTACATTTCCCGCTTCGTCCAAAAACATATCGCGGTCGGCGGCTTTTGGTGCCATTTCACGGTAATCAATGGCAATGGTTTGGTCCTCTGCGGCTAGATACACAAGCATAAAACCCCCGCCACCAATATTACCTGCTTGCGGGTGCGTGACGGCTAAAGCAAAACCCGTTGCCACAGCCGCGTCAACAGCATTGCCGCCCTTTTTTAAAATTGATAAACCAGCGCGTGTTGCGTGCTCTTCTTGGCTAGCGATCATGCCATTTTCGGCCATCACAGGCTGAAACTGGCTTGAATATTCGATTAATTTTTTTGATTTTGATTGCCCTGGAAGCCCTTGTGCCTGCAAGGGCAAGCCTATAAAAATTAAGGCGCAAAGACAAAAAGTAAGTGATTTAAAACCCTTTGAGAAATCCAACATTTGCCCTCTCCTTAATTTTCTGGCTTAGTTTTTTGGCTAATGGACATCATATCAAGCAAAAAAAATTCGTCTAGCACCAAAACATAAAGAGTATATCTTTATGGAGCATCCGATAGGGAAAATTTGATACCCAGTGATTGCGCAAGTTCTTTCATCGCATAATCAGGCATATCAGCGGCCAGCACTTTAACATTTGCGCCGTGCCAGGTTGCGATTAATTTTTCCATCAAGTCTTTGCCGTCAAAGTGGGCTGCAAGTTTGCGCATTAAAACAGCGGGAGCTTCAATCAATCCGCCTGACAGCTGTTGCAATAGCGCCGTATCAACAACAGCATCACCGAAACGATCAAGCCAAAGGGGGTGTCCTATCTGTGATAAGGTGCCAATGGCATCCCAGTGCGGCCCGCCGCGCTTTCTGGGGGGCAGGCCTTGGATGCGAAAACCAAGCTGATTAGGGGGTGTGCCAGCTTTTTGAAGCATGTCGGCAAGTCCGTCTAAAAAACGATCATGTAAAAGCGTTGATCTGCATAGCCCATAAAAATGAAGACGTTGAATTTTATCAGTTCTGTCTATTTCTTTATCCAGTTTATCAAGTAAATCCTTAAGCTGCGCCATATCATGATCAAAAGCCAGCTGGGGATGATCGACCATCACAATAATTTCATCAGGTAGGCGGATTTGCCCCTCGAGATTAACCTTGCCTTCAAACAATACCGCGACTGAGATGAGCTCCCTATTATCCAGCACTGTTCGTTCACTAAGCAGGTATTGATATTTTTTTAAAGCCTCGCGTATCAAATTACAATTATGGGCAACGCCATCAACAACAGATGATAAGCTATCCAGCGAAAAACCACTGTCCAGTTCACCCAAAAACGCACTTTTGCTGTGATTAAGTGCTTGATGTAAGTCCTTGGCAGGTAAGCTACGGTCATCTAAGGCCATATCGTGCCTACGGACGCCGAGCTTGTCAGGATTTATATTCAAAGCCTGAGCAACGTTTTTTAATTCAGCTTCAAAGGCATCTTCATCAAAATCACTAGAGGTCAAAAGCCCATAGCTTGCTTCGTCGAATTGCCCAACATGTCCCCCAAGTGCTTGTGCTGCGAGTGTGGTTTCAATTTCAGTACGCACTGCGGTTTTATCTGCGTCTGATAAACCCCCGGCCCCGTCTTCACGCAAGGCTGTAATATCCAGCATGGTTAATGCGACATCGCCTTCAAATGGGCTTTCTAACAAACGCTCCACAAAATTAAAAAAGCTATACAGATCTGATGCAGGCTGCAGGTCATTAGCTTTTGAAGCTGGTCCAGTATTTTTGTGGGTATTTTGATGGGGCATGGGTTTAAAAAATTCAAGCCACCGACCACTTTCACCCCCCTGTTTAATCCGCATATCAAAATTAATATACCCCCCCGTTTTTACGCGCAGTGGCACACGCGGAAACAATATTTGGTTAAAGAGGCCCGTATCACCTGCAAATAACTTTTCCATCCGGCCATGTGCATCAGGAGGTAGTAGATAAGTGAATGGCTGCCTAAATAGATCAATGTCAGTCCATTTCATAATCGCTTTGAAACGATCATCAACAGAGACAATCGCAGCATTATCATCGATTAGTATGCTTAGTTCGGGGTCCGTCACTTCAGGCCTCAGATATAGAACACATCACTCATAGCTTCTAACAATAGGTCTATCATGGAAGACGTTAAGGAAGATGTAAGCTTTGATTTTAAAATTACAGGGCGGATACAATTTTTTGGCCTTCGTGTTTTCATTGCCGTTGTGATAAGACATTTTGAAAATGGCAAATTCATGCTATATAAACTAGATCACTTAACGGAATGGATGCTCTATGCTGAAACAGCTTTGTCATTATGCTTTCATCAGTGTTGCAAAACTGGGCCTAACAATGGAAGAGGTGGAAGAGCTGCTCAATGATACGGAGCAGTTATGTACCCTTTCTGGTATTCGCGGTGTGTTAATGTATGATGGCAGAGGCTTCTTTCAGATTATGGAAGGTAGGCAAGATGTCATTAATCGGAGATTGCCTGAAATTCTGTCAAACCCACATCATACAGAAATAGTCCCAGTTCTTGATCAAACTGTTGATATACCTGTCTTTGATAAGTGGGAAACAGTCATCAATGGTGCATTTTTAGACCCACAAATGCAGGAGCATTTATTGCAGTTTGTGAATGTTGAGGTGCGCGAAGAGGCATTTTCTGACAAACAGCAGAAAACCTTACAGGCCCACAGCAAAGTTAAAGCCCCTATCCCAGCTGATTGAGTATAGAGCGAGACCAATGAATAATGATTTCATTATTTATTGATAAGTCGAACCGACATAAAAGCGAGAC
>JABABO010000293.1 GCA_014238195.1 Kordiimonadaceae bacterium
ATAATCGGTACGGCCAGTGCGTTTTCATTTGGCCCATCAGGAATGATAAAATCACGCACAGATTTATTAAGGCATTTGGGTTTCCCCCGTGTGGCCAGCAAGCACGGCTCTAGGTTTTTACGGCTACCGTACCCCATACCAAACGCATAGTTGCCCGTGACTGGATTCCATTTCATCCACTCCCAAGCTAACCCTTTATATTCAAACCCGTAAGCCTCAATCACTCTTTTGCAGTCAAAAATCAAAGGCCAAATACCCCAGAAAAACAAGGCGCAGTCGTTCGCGGCAAGGGCTTCAACAGGCAATTCACACAGCCGTTCTGTTGTCATGCAGGGATAGTGCGATAAGGCACCGCGTTTTGCACCAGCGCTGGACCAATTATTAAAAAGCCAAGGGCTGTCAATTTCAATCACCCTATAGCCGCCGTGTGGCCTGTGGACTGCGTCTTGCTGTATGCCTGCGACAGCCGACATAAAGCGCGGGTCGTCACGGCTGGTGATCGGCGTGTTAAGGGTCATTCTTTAAACCCCACGCTTGGCATCAAAACTGAGTTGCTGCGCACACGCGGCGTATCTTGGACACGCAGCGACGCGGGCCACTCAGACATCTTAGCGCCTTTTTTGCACTTTAATTTAACCGGCTGGTTCTCATAGCCAATATAGTTTGCCCCAAGCTGCTTTACGAAAACACGCACGCCCCCAATGCGGCAACTTCTCCTGAGTGCGGATATCCAAAAAACCTTGCACGGGCGCGCGTTGGGGCCACTTTCACCGCCGATAATCGCCCAATGAATATCGCTTAAATCAATCTGTCCAACCGCGCCGATCAAAGGTTCAAAGGATATAAAGCGGACGGCAGCAGGCACTTGGCGTAGCGCATCAATTCTGTGACTGACCTTGTGGTTTTCTACGCTGGTGCCTAGCCAGACATTCGGCAAAACTTCGTCGATAAAGCCAAGCAGAATGTCGCGCATACGCTCAGGTCGCTTGGTCAGGATTTGATAGGTATGCTGCGGCGTTTCTTTCATGACGCGCCAGACTTGTTGAATAAAGTGGGTGCTCACATCTTCATGGAAAAGGTCGCTCATGCTATTAACAAATATTTTGCGGGGTTTACGCCACCGGTAAGGCTTATTCAGGACTGCTTGATTCTCCTTCACCACACCCGACCAGACAGCTTTGCCGTTGACTTTTTTAACCGTGTCGCCGTACAGAGATTTTGTTGCTTTCATGCCTGCCAAGCGGTTCGCCATCGCCATTGCATAACAATTGGTGCAGCCAGCACTCAAGACTTCACAGCCTACAACGGGATTCCATGTCGCGTCCGTCCATTCTATTTTAGACATCAGGCAGCTCCCAGCAAATGAGTTGTCCGTGAAAAGGCATATCATCCTTGAAAAAATCCAGCAGGGCTTTGAAATCTGTAAAGCCGTCACGGATGGCAAAATCGTCAGCATCAGTGCCAGCCAGCCAAATGTCATCGCCGTCGTCTTGACTGCCGTCTTGGCTGATAGATATGCCTGTTGGTGTTATGTGTATGGCACTGGATCGCGTGCAGCGCCCAATACCCAGCCGCCTGCAGCTTTTTGTTCTCATTCCAGTATATAGATGAACTTTGCCGCCAACCTGCGCATGACCGTTTTTACGCGGGGCGCGGATGGTCTGCGTCTTCTCGCCGCGCTCAACGGCAGCCGCAAACTGCGCTTTAAAATTATACGCTGGCATCGGATGCCCCTGTATCCCCTGTATCAAAAACAGCCGTTTTTAGGCGGTAAATCATCAATAATGTCAGGATGAAATGCACCAGCGCCAAAAAACACCAGCCGCCTGCGGCTAGGATGACCGACGCTAACACTGTGCCACCGATTCCAATGCCCATGTAAGTATCATCGCGGAGTCTGCGCTTAATTTTCTCAATTTTAGTTTGGCTCATATTGGCAATAAGTTTTTTGCTCATGAGAATACAAAGCGCGGAAAAACAGGCTTTCAGCCAAAATATAATAAGGGCTGCGGTCGTTATATGATCATGCGGACCAAGTGTTAAAGCCGCCATCGGGACCCACAACGGATTATTCAGTATTTGCCTGACATTATATGGGGGCTGCTTCGTCATACGATTTTCATGTCCGCTCACTGGATAATATATCAATAATGGCGATGGTTTTTTTGCGGATGCGTGGGTCAGGAATACGGTAATAAGCTTCGACTAAGCCTTGCGTTTCCTGCTTGTCAAAAACATCACCGTCAGGCCCTGCTTGATCAGGGTTATAATCAGGTAATTTCGTTTCAGCGCCTTCAAAGAAATAAGCCACAGGCACATCAAGCATGTTTGAGATATGAAACAAGCGGCTAGAGCCGATGCGGTTCCCCCCTTTCTCATATTTTTGGACTTGCTGGAATGAAACGCCTAGGGTTTGACCAAGCTGCGATTGGCTTAAGCCCATCATCTTGCGACGCGCACGCACGCGGCCACCAACATGGATGTCAACAGGGTCTGGTGTTTTAATCTCTGGTGTTTTAGTTTCTGGTGTTGTGGTCATTTTTGTATTCCTTCTAAAGTTTCACGTATAGTGGCGGCATTGGCGCGCATTTGGCTATAGGCCGCTTGCCTGTGGGCGGCATTGGCGCGTAATTCCTTGAGCACTGCTTCGCACGCTGCCCTAAAGTCATCGCTTGCCGCTGGTAAGCGATCTGCCTGCGCTGAAAGGGCTGCCTGTGTTGCCTGTGTTGCCTGTGTTGCCTGTGCTGTCAGTGCTGTCAGTGCTGTCAGTGCCATTATCTTTTCTTCCGTATTGTAAGTGAGTCCTTAGCAGTCCGCCGCCTTTTGCCTTTACCCTCGGCCTACGGCTGCTTCTGACTCGTTCTTTTCCCGTAGCGTCGTACGCTCCTTATATTTCGAATGAAATATAAGGCTGGTCCTCTTGGGTTTGGCGTAAGGGCTGCCAGCATTTTAGGATCGCTTTAGTCAGCGACTTCTTGGTGTTCAACTTGTTGTGTTACATGGATGTTGCCGAAATCACCTGAAACCCCAGCTAATGCGGACTCTCGTAATTCCCGCTTCATTTGATGGCGTTGTGCTTTGTTGGCAATGTCAATAAACTGAACCTCAGCCGCAAGATTTTGGGTATGTGCATCCAACGATATCGTAGCAATAACCCATTGCATCTCGATACTGCTTTGTAAGTCTGGCTCGACATCAACAGCGACAACTTTGCAAACTGTCATGTTATGTCGTGTTGAGGTCGGAATGACGATGTAATCCCCTTCGCGGGTAGCTTGGTCCCACGTTTTAAATTCATACCGTGTTGCATTGTCTTCTGTCTCGTATGTAGCCAAGATGCAACGAGGCTCTTTATCCAAGAGAAAAACTTTTCGTGAATTGTGTACTGCGTTTTGCATTGTAGTTTCCTTTCTTCGTTACCTAAAATTGATAGTGTTGGTGACCCAAACGGGCCATGTCGTCGGCAATTTGCAATGCCGCGCTTTCGTCGTAATTTGCTACTTCCACATTTTGGGCAAGATGCCATTGTCTTTTCTTTCTTTCATTTTCAGCCCATGTTCTCTGGTCATGTTCTGAGCCCATGTTCTGAGCAGTGATCAGACTGCGAGGTATCAACCTGACCACCACTCAGGACACGCTAGGAACGGAACGCGTCGCTAAGCCTGATCACGGTAAATCACCTGGGAAAACATCATCATCAGGGGTTTGTTCGGGGTCATGTTCGGCTTTTGGTGCATGGTCTGGCTGCTTTTTGGTGTTGTTATCCCTTGTTTCCCCAGAGACTTCCGAAACTTCTGAAACTTCCGAAACTTCCTTTACAAAAGCGTCGAGATCACGTCCTTGCTGGGCAAAGCTACCATCCGATTGTTGTTGCATATCGATTGTATCAACCAATTCGTCACTGCTGGGTAAGCCCATTGATATTTCAGGGGCAACGGTGTTGATCATCCAAGCGGCGGCACGGTAACGCAGCATTTGTTCAGGCATGGTTTGCCATTTAGAACCATTTTTATCATACCAACCTTCGGCTTTTGCGAGTGCTAGGGTTATCTCAGGCCCGACCACTTCATTGTTTGTGCGCAGGTCAGTGGCGTAGGCAATGCAGCCCCAATCATCTGATTTTTTCTGACCACTAAATCGGTACTGAATGGACGTAAATTTTCCTGACATATTGAATGTGGCGATTAAGAATTTTGCTGACCATCCAGGGCTGCCATGCACAATGTAAAGATTTTGCATCACCATCATAGGGTCCGCCCCAAGGCGGTTAGCCATATTACGGGCGATTAGGCAGTTCGCAGGATTCCCTTGAAATGCTTGTGGTATCAGTGTTGATTTCGCAAGAAGCTGCGCTTCTTTCATCGCAAGGCCAATAGTTGAGAGTGGCTGGTCCTTCGCCGTTGTTTCGGATTTTGTTTGTTCTGTTAGGTCTGCGGTCATTTGGGTGGCTCCTTAATTTATATTTTTAGGTAATGATTTGCCCTAGTTGTTCTGATTTGTTGTTTTGCGCTGGCTTTTCGGTCAAACGAAACCCACGATATGTGGACGCTTTTACGGTATATTCTTGGCGATTTACGGGCGTGGCGATAAGGGTGTAGTCGCCGCACGTTACGCGGTCTGCTGCGCCTATAAGCGTCAGTAATTCTGCCTTCAAAGCCTGCTTTGATTGCTTGGCTTGTTTTTCATCGATAGACGCACGGTCATAGGCCGCAACAAGTTCATTCACGCGGTTGTTGGCAGACATATCAATGTCACCGCCGCCAGCGTTGCTGTAAAGCCTGCTGATTGTTATGGCATCTGCCGTAAAGTCTGGTTCTGGTTCATTGTCAACTTGGACATCGGCCCAAAATTGCATGATGCTATCAAGCATGATTTTAATTGTGCCTTCATGACGAGGCAGAAGAGTTTTCAGCAGACGGTTACCGCCGACACAGACAATAAGCCCGTGTTCGGATTTGCCTGTGCAAGCAAGCTGTGCCTGGCACTGCAAACGAATATGCAAAGGCACATGAGTTATTTCATCCCCAGAATTTTTCCAGTCATTATGAAATGTTAAACCATCAACGTTTTTGATTTCCCAAGGTGTATGTCCCCAAACGCTTTCATAATCCAGCGACACACCAAAACCGCCCACAGACGGATGTTTGATGTAGCGGTGCACACGCCGCAGCTTGAGATCAAAGGCTTGCTGCGCCCATCGTGCAATGGCAGATTCCATAAATTGACCCGCTTGCACCCGTTCCTTATCATCAAGATTTTGTGGTGAGATGGTTCCAGATTTTTCATGGAAAAGCGTATAGCGTGTTGTGTAAGGGCTTTTCCCAAACAAGCCTGCAATTTCGCTGCCACCAATATAATTTTGACGTTCAGACAATGATATATTTGTCATAAACTGGCCCCCGCTGTTAAATCAAACACAATGGCGGCAAGCCAGATCATCGCCCAGATAAACACAGCGCCAAACGCCGCCTGTAAAAGCAGCAGAAGCCTGTCCTGCCAGCTTAAGTGTTTCATCAAGCCCCAAACATGAGCCAGAGGAGAGAGCGGCTTAGCAGCAAGGGACAGCAAACCTACGGGCGCCCTTCTGGTCTGGTTGCCACCTGCCTTTTTGGGGGAAAGGCGGGTTGGCAAAACTTTATGGGTATGATTAGAGCGCGGTTTCATGCACCGTCTGCCAGTTGGTTGATTTCATGGATAATGGCATCGGTGGCGGCCTCAGCGTTGAGGGCATCGGTAATGTCTTTTGCGAAACCCTTGCCGTACACAAGCGCGTCGGCTTGTGCCATATCCACCAGCCCATCAATGGTGCTGATTTGGTCCATCAAGGCCGATAGGCCGTCGATGTTTTCCCCGATTACCTCAAGCCCTGCAACGCGGTCACGGTGCTGCCTTTGGTCGCGGGGGGCGGCAATGCGATCCCTGATATCATCCAGCCGGTTGTGGGCTTCGCACGTTGCGGCCTTGGCCCTTTGGGCATTTGTAAGCTCGTTTTTATGTGGGTTTATTGGCATCTGCTTGTCCCTATTTTATTAAAAGCCCTGATTTGGCGGCCCTGTTGCAGTTATTGCGGTTCGGGCAAATGCCAAGCCATGACTTGATCATCAAACCAAAAGATGCTGACTGCATAAGGCGCTGCCTTGTCGTTGCGGCTTGATGAAATTATTGTATTCATTTTGGATACTATAAGTCAAGAACAATGTTTTCAAAAATGATACATTCTTATAAAAATAAAGGTGATACAGTGGTTAAAGCCATGGAATTTTTAACAAGCGGGAGGGCTTTATGCCGAGGTTAGATTATTTAATTGGTGCTTTGTTTGTGGACTTTATTTTTGGTGTTGTAGCGGGTGCATTATTTGCGAGTGAACGGTTTAGATGGTTTGGGGGTTTTGTGGCTTTATTTTATGGCATGGCTCGTATGGGCAATTTTATTGATGCAGAATACATAACAATACTGGATGCTGTTGAAGTCGCCACAATGCTTCTGGGGGGTTTTACGGCTTATAAAATTAGGCACCGAATAAATGAGCGGAAGCGAAAAGAAAGAGAAGAAATGGATAATAAAAACGACAAATTTCTGCTATGAAATTTCTTGTTGTGTTCTGTGATATAGGGAAAACTTGGCCTTGCATCACTTATGGGATTTGTTTTTACATAAACGGGAGGGCTTTATGTCGGGGTTAGACCTTTTAATCGGGCATTGGTTAGTGAATTTTATTTATGGTGCGGTTGCGGGTGCATTGTTTGCGAGTGAACGGTTTTGGACACTTGGAGCCTATATGCTTTTGTTTTATGTCATGTTTATCATTGTGGGAAGTGTGACTCCTATTGATTTCACCATCATGCTTCTGGTGTTTAAAAAGACTTATAAAAACAGGTGCCACAAGAGATTACAGAAAAAACACCTGAGACTCTTTCGAGATGGCAATAGACTCTTTCGAGATAGCAATAGACTCTTTAGGTATGATAATTAGGGAGAAAGGGTGTTTAGGCTTTGCGAATCATTTGCCCTTGCCCTTGCCGTGTATGCCTGTGCCGTCTGTGAACGTGTGTTGAGGTGACGATACGGTACCGTCATAAGTTTTAGATGTGCTGCTAGATATAGTATGTACACCAATCCTAACGCCCATAGATATAGTGTTTTAGCAATTAATTTGCATCGATGCACTAATTACGATTGACAACTTGTAATTTTATCGCGTACATATGAAGCCTTAGCTTATGGTTAACGGTGCGTTTAGGAAACAACTAAACACACTATAGCGATGAGCTGAAGTTGGGAAACCGATCAAGTACCCAACCACATACGCGCGGAAACCCCCACGCGCAACGCGCAGTGGCGCCACCCATCTACCAAGCTTGGTAGATAGATCGTAGCTTTATGGCCCCTATTGTGCAAGCGTAAACACTTGAATTGTATGGGGTTTTCATGATGTCTGATGATCAAAATAAGGATAATATCAAGGATAACAAAGGCTTGCGTCGGATGCGTGCGGTGTGGGTGATTGGTGGGGGCCGACCATGACGCAGTATGATTTAATCCTTAAAATGCCCTGCCCAGATCGGGATAACCCAGATCGGGATAACCCAGATCGGGATAACCCAGAGCGTGATAACCCAGAGCGGGATAACCCAAAACGGGACGGCCCAGAACGGGATAATCCAGAGCGGGATAGCCTAGAAAGTGATAACTTTAAGACTTTAGGTCAAGCTCGGCTTGTTCGACAACGGCATATATGCTGGGACTGCCGCCGTGGGCGGGATCGTCGGTTGCGCTGTGATAGTTTGCATCGTCTGGAACAAGTTTTGGCTGGTACGCAGGGTTAGCGCTGCGGGCCGAGGCCATGAAGGGACCGCCAGGTTCGGCGTGCAGAAAGCGCACGGAGGCAGTAATAATGCCATCAGCGCGGGCTTGTTTGAGGATGACCGTGGAGCCAGACCCGAAGGAAGCGCCACCCAGCCAAACGGGACGGGCAAAGATGGTGGCCCCCATGATAAGGCCCATATCGGCCATACTGTCATCGCCGATACGGTAGACTTCAATTTCGGAAGGGGCTTGTATATTTAAGGGGATTGGTACCAAAGTGTTTGACTTGGATTCAGTAATCGCCTGATCACTTGTAATAACCCCAGTGATTAAATCTGTCACAAGGGAACTGTCAGCTAGGCCCGCTAAGGCTAAGACGCGCTTTGGTTCAATACCGTGCTTTGACAGTACTGGGATTAATCTTTCAGCCCAGTCACGAGAAATGTATCGATCTTTAGATAAATTTTCCTGACTGTATAAGGTCGTGTGCGGTATACCCATTTCAAAGGCTAAGGCCCTAATGGTTAAGCCAGCTTCTTCGCGTAAGTGTGTTATTCCTAGACCTTTAGTCATCTGACATTATAGCCCCTAAGTTAAAGTTCCACATATTTCGCATAAATATGTTTTTATGTCAGTCCGAAATTATCAAACATATAGGGCTTGACTAACTGTATGAAAGTTTCGTACAATTACGAACATGAAACCAGCAATATACATAATTGATGAAGTGTTTGGCGGAATCCGCCCAATGGGGCGAGCGATTGAAATACCACATTCAACAGTCGCTTCATGGCGTAAGCAAGGGCAAATACCAGTCAAACATCATCAAATGATTTTCCAAATTGCTCAGGCGAAAGGGTTAACCCTAACACCTGCTGATTTTTTTGAAAAAAGCATTTCCGCCTAATTAAACCAAGGAGGCCTGCCATGCCAAAGCCCAAATGCGTGCAGGAAGACCCAGATTTAACCAAAAAACTGCCGAAAAGACTGCCGAAAAAACTGCCCGACAAGCTTATGGATGCGGCACACTTCCGTGACATATTTTGCGCGTATGTTGGGTATGGCCAGACCGCAATGCAAAGCCTTGCCCTTGACACGGGTATCCCGTTGAACAGCCTGAAAAATTAC
>JABABO010000400.1 GCA_014238195.1 Kordiimonadaceae bacterium
GAAGTTATTTTTATACCAGGGGGATTTTTATTTTCATGAGGTTTTCTCATAGACTTAGACCAGCACCAAGGCCCTGCATCAAATCAATGAAAGTTGGGAAACTGGTGCGGATTGGATCAGCGCTATCAATGACAATCGGGGTTTCTGCCATTTGGCCTAGGACCGAAAAACTCATGGCGATACGGTGATCAAGATGGGTTTTCACGTCCCCGCCTCCTGGCACACGGCCATTACCTGTCGCTGTACCCGCACCAACTATTGTGATGCTGTCCTCATCCACATAAACGTCAACACCGCTCAAGCGCAAACCCTCAGCCATCACGGTTAAGCGGTCACTTTCCTTTACCTTCAACTCATGCAGCCCTGTAAATCTGCTGGTTCCAAACGCTGTTGCCGCCGCACAGAACAAGACAGGAAATTCATCAATCATTGTTGAAGGATCAACAGGAAGCGCTGTAACAGCTTTCAAATGAGCAGCCTTTACACACACATCAGCGACATCTTCACCGCCAAGACAGCGTTTGTTCATAAGTGTAATATTTGCGCCCATCGCTTGCAGGGCATCAATAATCCCCGTGCGTAAAATATTTAAGCCAACATTTTCGATGATAATTTCGCTCCCCTCCACCATGCTGGCAGCCGCAAGCAGGAAAGCCGCACTTGAAATATCGCCAGGAACCTCAATTGTAATCGGCTTTAATTCAGCAGGGCCTGTCAGGCTGATGACACGTATATCAGCTGATTCGCTTTTTTCAACTTGGATATCGATATGGGCCCCCATCGCCCTTAACATCCGTTCGCTATGATCGCGTGTTGCGACCCGTTCGCGCACGGTAGTGGTCCCCATTGTGTTGAGGCCCGCCAGCAAAACCGCTGACTTGACCTGTGCGCTGGCCATCGGCGGGGTATAATCAATCGGTAAAGCGTCACGTGTGCCTTTGATTGTCAGCGGCAGGAAACGGTCATCGCGGGCGGTGATTTCAGCCCCCATTTCAGCTAACGGATTAATCACCCGGCTCATCGGGCGTCCCCGCAGACTATCATCCCCTGTCAGCATAGCTGTCATATTATGGCTGGCCATCAGCCCCATTAAAAGCCGCACGCTTGTGCCGCTATTGCCAACATCAATGATCGTATCGGGGCTTGATAAACCACCAACACCAACACCGAACACTTGCCAGTGACCAGGACCAAGGCGATTAAGCGTTGCCCCCATGGCCCGCATGGCGGCTGCGGTCGCAAGCACATCTTCGCCCTCCAGCAAGCCTGTGATACGGCTTTCACCAACCGCCAGCGACGACAACATCAAAGCGCGGTGAGAAATTGATTTATCACCTGGGACTTTAATCCGACCTACAAGGGGTTTCAAAGGTTTTGAGATCAGTTGAGACACGAGGTTTTCCAATTTGCATTCTTTTTCACTGGCATTTCACTGGCTTTTCAACAAGTATTACATACGTACACATCAAGCCTGAATGACAAAAATATCGACATTATTGCCTGTTTACGCGCTTAAAGCTTTGACACATGCGGCTGTTCGTGGCAATGGATGCCTCGAAATAAATTTAATTGCATTAAAAAAATGCCGTATGGATGAAAAAATATCCAAGCATTTAAGGCAAAATATGTCTGAATGAGTGATCAGACATCGGTTAGGAGAGACAAGTGGCAAAACCAGAATGGGGTACAAAACGCACCTGCCTAAAATGTGGTGAGCGTTTTTATGACCTGAAAACAGATTATATACTGGGAACACCCATCACCTGTATCGCCTGCGGTACAGAATGGACACCAGAAGCTATTTTGAAAACCAAGCAGCCTATCGTCGTGCAACAAGCTGCCAAGGAAAAAGAGGATGAGGCAAGCTCAGACGACGATGATGATATCGAAGATATTGATATTGACGACGATGATGATGATGCCTTGAGTGATGTAAGCTTGGACGACGATGACGACACTGAAGTGTCTGCAATGGTTGACACCAAACTAGCCACGGATAGCGAGTAAGTTTCAAAGTTAACGACTTGGCAAAATACTTGGCAAAATCAATGCGTATGATTATAACATCGCACATATAGCCAAATGCAGTGAATTTTGATCCCCTTATTTGGCTATAAGTCTTTGTATCGGTTCGACTTATACCAAGGGCTTAGGGAATAATAAGACCATTATTCATTGATCTCGCTATAAATGCTATATAGTTTTAGGGTGATGATAACAAAAGAATAACGGGGCCTTAGCTCAGCTGGGAGAGCGCTTCGCTGGCAGCGAAGAGGTCAGGGGTTCGATTCCCCTAGGCTCCACCAATTAACTGTTTGATTTATATGGATTTTTCTTAGAAATATCCGAAACGCCATTTTTCAATCGGGGCGTAATCGGGGCGTGACGCCATGTTTCGCCTTGCCAAATTCGGTCGATATAGTTGGTAATTTCGGCTTGCACGCGACCAAGATAGTCTGGCTCATATTCTGCATAAGTTTCCGTTTGTCCCGAAATGCTATGCCCTAGCTGGCCTTGCAGTTCAGGCCACGGCACCCCTGTCGCGCGTAAATGTTTGGATAGTGTATGCCGCAGCATTTTTGCGTCCCAGTCACGCACCATCGGCCAACCCAGCGCTTTCTTGGCTTTGTTCCAAGTTTGACGGATTGAGGCAATCGGCCTGCCCTTATATTCCACCAAATAACCCTGCGTATCACACATAGGGTCGTTAAACTGTTTGATCTTCTGTTGAATGATCGGCAGCAAATGATCATTGATCGGTACACTGGGGCGGTATTTCTTGGTTTGTTGTCGCCCTTCTGGGTTTTGATGAATTAATCTGTAGTCCATTTCGATTTGCCCGCGTGCTGGGTCCACGGATATATCAATGATCGCTTCTGGTCTGGCAAGCGTGGTGAGCGCAATCAAAAGATAATTTTGCAGATGTTCACGCTCAGCGCTGTCAAAAGCATAGCCAAACAATGCTTTCATTTGATCAAGGCTGAGTGTTGGCTTTTTGCGGCCACCCCGCGCAAGTGCGCCTTGTATACCCTGAATAATCGGCGGTCTATCAAGGCAATATCGAAATGCGGCACGGACATCATCCAAGGTTCTGTTAATGCTTTTGTCTGATAACGGGATTGGGGTTTGGGTATAGTCAATGACGCGGCCTGCTGTATCTTTGACGGCCTTACGCCTGAATGAGGGATTGTCACGCAGCCACTGAATGAAATCTAATGTGGTCTGCTTCGTCCATTTTTCGGCCTCTAAATTTTCATTGTGGGATTCATAAATATCTAAAAAACGATTGAGCTTATCAAGCGAAACGCGGCAAGTACCACTGGAAATCAGCGTTTGCGCGTGGTTTTGCCAATATTTTAGGCTGACTTGCCGAACCGATAATCCACCGCCTGTTACAGGGTTTAAAGTCTGTACATGAAGGGCAGTGATTACTTCCTTGGCCTGCTGAAGGTCGCTCGTGCCAGTGCTTTTTCGCTTTGTGCGTTGGGATTGTGTATCATACCAGTGGATGTGATATTTGCCACTTTCTGGTTCTCGGTAGAGCCAATAGTCCCCGACTTGATAGTCTCGCTCCCGCATTTTCTAAGCGCCTTTGCTGATAAGATCATCATGCCTTCAATTACACCCGTTTTATTGAGAATTGCAAGCTCTTGACGGTCAAGGCGGCAACCCTTGTTATTGCGCAGGGCGCGAACAACCTTAGTCGTGATGCCATTAATATCTGTTATCATGGGACGGCTCCGCTCGTTTCGTAAATCATTTTTCTTCTCCTAATGTATTTCACGGGGTGATGTTGGCGCTTCGGTAAGGGCGCTAGACGTGGCCATTTGTTGGCGTATGTACTGAATAGCAAACTGAGCAGTTTGGAAAAGCATAGCTTTGGTCTCGTCGTGCACAGCGTCAAAATGATCTTTTGGGGACAGACCTAAAGACGGCTCTAAAATCCCTGCAAACCGCCCTGCTAGTTCGTTCAGTTCAATCGCCAAATTTATGCTGGTGGCGCCTGACTTGGCATCAAAAAATTTTGAGCCACTGTTAAATATTTCAACAAAATAATCAGCCGCGCAGCGGGCCATATCCACATGGACATCATAATGGC
>JABABO010000403.1 GCA_014238195.1 Kordiimonadaceae bacterium
ATGGCAAAGTTATATTTTAATTACTCGGCCATGAATGCTGGAAAATCAACAAATTTACTGCAATCAAGTTTCAATTATATTGAACGTGGTATGAAGACACTGTTGTTTACAGCGGCCCTTGATGACCGTGCAGGTGCAGGATTGATTGCCAGCCGTCTTGGGATCAGCAGTGAAGCCATAAAATTCAGCGCTGCCACTAATCTATTGGCGGCGATTAAAAAAGCCCATAGCCGCGAAGCACTTGATTGTGTCTTGCTTGATGAAGCGCAATTTTTAACCAAGGCACATGTTTTTCAACTTGCAAAAATTACAGATGAACTCCATATCCCCGTTTTATGTTATGGCCTGCGGACAGACTTCCAAGGGAACTTATTTGAAGGCAGTCAATGGTTGCTCGCGTTAGCCGATGAACTGCGGGAGCTGAAAACCATTTGCACATGCGGCAGAAAAGCGACGATGAACTTACGCATTGATGCCGCAGGCAATGCCGTGAGGGAGGGGGATTCCATAGAAATTGGTGGAAATGAGCGCTATATTGCCCTCTGTCGTAAGCATTTTATGGAAAAAATCGGCTGGTAGAGCGACTTTATCTTACTCTTCGTGGTCAATAATAATGCTTTCAGTAAATGTTTAATCTTGGCGAGTCGCCAACGTCTTGTCTGCAATAGACCAGCACAGAGCATTTACACCCTCGCGTAAAGTCCTAGTGCGCTATTTTTATCAATTTTAAGCACGAAAACCTTACCAAAAGACCGACCGTATTAACCATTTGCTGTATAATTACCACAGTAGGAAATATTTCTTATTTGACTGTCATGATAGTGAAACACAAAGCTTTCAGATTCCAAGGAAATAGGCCAAGAATATTATTTGTTGCAAGTGCAATTATCTATATATTGTGTGAGCATTATGTTTAGTACACACTATCGTGTGGTTAGGGGACCCTACATATGTTGCTTTGGAAAGCAAAATCCGTGTTTTTAATTTTAATTGCTGCTAGTTTCTTTAGTGGTTTGCTCACACCTACAATTCAAGCAACAGACAGTATTAAACCGCCGATAAAAGCTACTCCCCTTAACCCTAACACTGTATTAACCAGAATTGCCTTCGCGTCCTGCATGAATGAAGAAAAGCCCGCACCAATCTGGCAATCCATTACCAAGGATAACCCCGATTTATTCCTGTTCATGGGGGATAATATATATGCAGATCGTAATCGCGGTGATTATGTCGACACTCCAGGGGCGGCTGAGATGAAATTCGCCTACCGCATCATGGCAAAGCACCCGGATTTTACTCCCTTTTATGCTGAGACACCAATGCTAGCCACGTGGGACGACCATGACTATGGCTATAATGATGCGGGCGCTGAATTTGCACACAAGCATATCGCCAAAGACCTGATGCTTGATTTTTTTGGTTACCCAGCGGGTGATGCGACACGTAGCCGCGACGGTGTTTATCATGCGCGTATTTTTGGCCCTGAAGGCAAGCGTGTACAAATTATCATGCTGGATGTCCGTTGGTTTCGCACCGCACTAACCAAAACCGATGACTATGGGGCTCAGGGCAAAGAACGCTATCTGCCATCAGCCGATCCCAATCAAAATATGCTTGGCGATGACCAGTGGGCCTGGCTGCAACAACAATTAACAGAGCCAGCTGAGCTGCGATTGATTGTTTCACCGATCCAAGTCATTTCCGAAGCCCATGGCTGGGAAGCTTGGCGATTGATGCCAAACCAGCGTGAAAAGCTTTATGAAACAATTAGCAAGGCTGCAGGCGGTTATAGCGTTATTTTAAGCGGTGACCGCCACGTAGGCGGGCTTTACAAAACAGCTACAAAAAATACCAACCCGATTATTGAACTGTCAACAAGCAGCTTAAATGCATCTTTTAACGCTTCGGTTGCTATTGCCAGCGAATGGGATAAAGCCAACCAAATAGGCAAGCTTTACGGCCCTGAAAATTACGGCGACATGGTCATTGATTGGGATAATGGCTTGATAACACTCAACCTGAAAAGTATGACAGGTAAACCTGTAAGGGCGGTCACCCTTAGCTTTCTGAACATAAACGAAAATTAGTAACGGCTTAGCCCGTTGGCGAAGCTTCCTGATAACCAAAACCTATAACGAATGAGAGAGTGGAATATGAAACGTTCTTTAAAAAATATGCTCCTTGGCGGGGCCGCAGCAGCAACAATGCTTGCAACTATCCCAGCTTTTGGGCAAGAAACAGCAACATCAATTAGGGGACAAATCACAGACCCAAATGGTAACCCACTCGCGGGTCAAACCATTACAATTACCAATCCAGAAACAGGTATTAGTCGCACAACAACCACATCATCAACAGGAACATATAATGTACGCGGCCTTGCTGTGGGTGGCCCGTACACAATCCGCGTAGACAGCAACGATTATACCGACGAAGTCGTAAACGGTGTTCAGCTGCAGCTTGGTGTGGTTTTCAATGCGAATATCGAACTGGACCCAATTGGGAACCTTGAAGAAATTGTCGTATCCGCATCAGCTTTGACATCAGCGCGTATAGCCACGGGTCCCGCGTCGACCTATAACCTAGCTGACATTGAAAATGCGATTACCTTCAACCGCGACATCAAGGACCTGATCCGTCAAGATGCAAGGGTTTATATTAACGAAGCAGACGATGATAACATTCAATGCGGCGGCGCTAACCCGCGGTTTAATTCGATTACCATTGACGGGGCTGGTTTGAATGATAATTTTGGCCTGAACAGAAATGGCTACCCGACAATTCGGGTGCCCTACAGCATTAACGCCATTAAGCAAGTCTCCTTAGAACTCGCCCCGTTTGATGTTGAATATGGGCAATTTACAGCCTGTAACATTAACGCAGTCACCAAATCAGGCACCAATGAATTTCATGGTGGAGCCTTCTATGAATATACCAGTGATAGTTTTCGTGCGAGCAACTTGGAAGACGATAGCTTTTCTAATGGCAATTACACAAAGAAAAAATACGGGGTCACCCTTGGCGGCCCAATCATTCAGGACAAACTATTTTTCTTTGGTTCCTATGAAGAATTAGACGGTGTAGATTTGTTTGACCGTGGCCCCGCTGGTTCTGGCAAAGCCCGAGAAATTGGCGGCGTATCACAAGCCCAATATGATGAAATTTTACGCATTGCCCGTGATGTTTATAATTATGACCCTGGCGGACTACCTGAATCACTGCCTGTTGCAGATGAAAAAATCATCGCCAAGATCGACTGGAACATCACAGACCAGCACCGTCTTGCATTGACGTACCTTTACAATGACGGTTTTGAAGTCCGCGAATCAGATAGTGATAATGACGAACTGGAATTTTCAAATCACTATTACAATAATGCCATAAAGCTGAAATCTTATACGGGATCGCTTTATAGTAACTGGACAGATAACCTCAGCACTGAAATGCGGGTTTCTTATACCGATGTGGATAAAGACGTGGCTTCGCTTGGTGGTACTGAGTTTGGTGAAGTACGGATTGAAACATTTAGCGAACCCGATGCAGAAGGCAACCGTGAACGCGCACTTGTTTACCTTGGTTCCGATGATAGCCGCCAAGCAAATGACCTTAATTATTCAACATTAAATTATAAGCTTGCGGCAAATTATCAAACAGGCGATCACACGATCACTGTTGGCCTAGAGCGTATCGAAATTGATGTGTTTAATTTGTTCGTTCAAGAAGCCGAAGGCGAAATTCGCTTCCGTGATATTGATGATCTGGGGCTTACGGCTATCCAAGCCTTTGAGGCTGGCAGACCTGAACGCTTTATCTATGAAAATGCAGCGGGTTCAAATGACTATAACGATGCGGCGGCAACGTTTAAATATAATGTCAACACGGCTTACATCCAAGATGAGTATTTCATGGCTGATGCTGGTATAACCATTACGGCAGGGCTGCGCTATGATTGGTACACCAGCAGTGATGTGCCAACCGAAAACCCGAACTTCATCGCACGGAATGGCTTTAGTAACGCAACAAACTTTGATGGCCGTAGTATTTTACTGCCACGACTTGGTATTGAGTGGGACTTTAGCGACGACATTAAAATACACGGTGGTATCGGTCTTTATTCTGGCGGTAATCCAAATGTCTGGCTATCGAACAACTATTCCAACAACGGTATTACACAAGTTGAGGTTTCAGCGCGTGATTATGACGACAGTGCTGATAGCCCAACATTATTCACCGACCCAACCATTGATGGCGGCGACCCGATTTATTCGATCCCAACACGTTTATATAACGATGTTGCGTCTGGCACAGCAAACAGTGGTGTTAATGCTGTGGACCCTGATTTTAAAATCCCAACAGAAATGAAAATTGCGCTGGGTACAAAAATCCGCTTTGATGCACCCGCAGGATTGGGTAATGATTATTTATTCAGTGCCGATGTGCTTTACAGCAAAATGCGTAATGCAGCCCGTATCATTGACACATCCCTTGAAACCATAGGCACCGCCCCTGATGGACGCCCATTATTTGCATCTATAGATCGGTCTATTCCTGAATGTGTTGCTGATCCAACGGGTAACCCATTTGGTGGCTGTCACCGCTGGTTCGCGTCTGATTATATTCTAACCAATGCCGATGGTGGTCGGGCGATTAGCTTTTCTGCGGCCTTAGAAAAATCATACGAAAATGGCATCGATTGGTCGTTTGCTTATTCCTACACAGACAGCAAAGATGTCGCACCGATGACCAGTTCTGTAGCCTTTTCGAACTTTTCTGGGTTTGCCGCGAGTGACCGTAACAACCCAGAATCAGCAACATCCAATTATGTAATCCCCCATCGTTTCACGGCTCAATTCAGCTGGGCGCATGATTTTTGGGATGATAATACCACGCGCGTCAGTTTGTATGGTCAGTTGAACCAAGGGCGGCCTTTTTCCTACGTGTTTGTTGATGGCGGTGGTTCTTTTAACTCTGTCTATGATGAGTTCGGTGACGGTGTTGACGGCGGGGCATTATTATATGTACCGACGGGTGCTGATGACCCGAATGTTGTCTTTGGGGAAGACTTTAATCAGGATGCTTTCTTTACCTACCTAGAAGAAACTGGTCTTTCTGATTATGCTGGCGAAATTGCCCCGCGTAATGGTTTCCATTCTAATTGGTGGAGCAAGGTTGACTTGAAAATCACTCAGGACATTCCAGCTTTCATGGAAGGCCACAAAGCCCAAGCATATATGGTTGTCAACAATCTAACCAACCTGATCGATAGTGACTGGGGTGTTTTGTATGAAGCGGGTTTCCCACGGATGTTGGAAATTGTGGATGCCCGTATTGATACAGATGCTAATAAATATATCTTCAATGAGGCCTTTCTACAAACTCAGGACCGTGTCACCACCCCATCGCAGTGGGAAATTAAATTTGGTATCAAGTACGATTTCTAAATCCAGCTTGTCCCTAAAAACATCAAAGCCCGCCGATCTGGTGGGCTTTTTTGTAGCTTAGAGCAAAGTATGCATAGCTTGTAGCCAAATAAGGTGATAAAAATTCACCACAATTGGCTATATAGGCAGATTAGCGACAGGACGCCAAGGATACAGACCTATGATAAACCGCTATTCAATCGTCTATATTTTGATGCTAGCTCTTGTGATCGTGGCTGAGATTAGTTTAGTTGAGTATAAATATTATATTTTTTCTGGTGGGATGAATCAAACCGCTCCATTAGAAAGCATTCCGCAAATTCTAAGCTTTCTTGTAACCTATTTGTTCAGTTTTTTTGCTGTATTCTTGATCTATGTTTTGTCTGTTAATGTTATAAAATTACGCTTTAGGCTCACCGAGCATAAAATCACACTTGATACGGTATTCTGGTTCTGCTTGATATACGGTGTTACATTAGCCCTTAAATTCAAACTCCATTCCTATTTTTCTGACGCTATGGACGCTAATTTGATGGCCAACATAGCGGGCGGTAGTTTGATAAATGCTGTTAGGTATGCATCTTCAGAAGTCTTGGTTGCCGTTGTGCCCATTATATTAGCCATCCTTGGCTATTATGCTGTTAAACGCCTGCTAACCCAACAACGCACATATTCCCACCTTACAATACACGCTTTGCATCTGTTTAAGGCCTCAGTCGCTTGGGCGCTGCTAGCGGCTATGATTATCGTACCGATTTTCCTTGCCCACAGTGATGAACCGACCGCACGGGCAGCAAAAAAAACCCAATCCTTTCGATGGGTAAACGATACAGCTAGCAATCTGTTGGACATTGACCGTGATGGATCGTCCCCAATATCTGTGCCAAGCGACCCTGATAATTTTGATGGTTCAATTTTTTACGGCGCGGTTGATCTACCGCTGAACGGTATTGATGAAAATGGGCTTAACGGCGATTTTAACCCTAATGAAACACAATCTGCACCCTTTGCTTTTTCATGGCAAGGAAAACCCCCGAAGCATATTTTTCTTTTGGTCATTGAAAGCGCACGCGGGGATGCATTTGGGAAAACCATCGGCGGCGAAACAGCGCTTCCAACGATTACCCATCTCGGCCAAACAGGTATGGCTACACGCGCCTATTACAGCCACGTGGGTTTTACCGCCGCTAGCTTGCACGCGCTTTTTACAGGTGGTTACGCCCCTGCCCCTAGTGAAGCAAGTTTATTCCAAGTCGCTCATCAAAATGCCTGGGTCTCGGCTGTTATTTCAGGGCAAGACGAAACATGGGGCGGTTTAGATATCAACACAGGTCACCGCGCTTTGGCTGAATATTTTTATGACCCGCAAGAAGACCCGGAAAAAAGGGTTTTTCCCTCTAAACTGCCAAGCAGCATCAAACTTTCTGGTGCGGCCCTTGCTGATGCTTTTGAGACTTACACCGATCAAACAAATTGGGAGCAAAAACACTTTATTTATATGAATTTTCAAGCAGCACATTTCCCTTATTACCATTCCCAAATGCCCCTGAAATTCATAGACAAAGATATTCCACGCGCCAAAATCAAAAAAGAGGAGGCCCAATGGGTACAAAATACCTATTGGAATGCTCTGCATTATTCTGATCAGCAAATAAAGCGTGTGCTGCAAAGACTAAAGCAAAAAAATATTTTGGATGAGAGTTTGGTGATTATTATTGGCGATCACGGGGAAGAATTATTCGAAGATCAATATCTAGGCCATGGCCACGCCTTAAATGACCGACAATTAAATACCTTGTTTGTGTCTTCAACAAATCAGTTAAAAGTCAATCGCCCCATAGGACATGTCGACCTGCACGCCTTACTGACCCAGTTAATTTCTGGTCAAAAACCCATAAATTATAAGGCTAGAGCTTGTGTGTTCCATCATATCGGAGCGCTTGATAAGCCAACAATTATAGGCGAAACCTGCCCGGATCAAACGCGGCGTATCTATAATTTTCGTGAAAATATATTCAGAATTGAACACAGACTAAGTGGCCAAACGGTCACAAAAATTGTTCAAGGAGACAAACGACTTAAGCAATTATTCAATACCTATGAAAGCGTCTTATTTCATAACCAAAAGTAACTGCCATTTATCCGTAATTTGAATTTGCCAATAGAATTTTTCTCATTATTACTATTGATAATCATTCTCAACTAATATATTGATGCTTTTAATAATCATTCTCAATTTGAGGCATTTATGTATTTATTTCAACAATCCCTAAAACGAACAACACTCTTAACAAGTGGCCTTATTGCTGTTGGCCTTATAACCATACAAACACACGCGGAAAACTTGGACATAGACTATAGCGAAGAAATTATTGTTGTTAGTCAGTATCTTTCACTGGATAAAGTCAACGCCGTGAAAACACCGACACCCATATTGAATATCCCACAAAGCCTTTCGATTATTGATCAGGAAGCCATGATTAAACAAGCCTTCGCCAACGTTGGTGATGCACTGCGCTACACCCCAGGGCTTTCAATCAGTCAAGGGGAAGGCCACCGCGATGCCATTATAATTCGTGGAAACCAGTCAACATCTGACTTCTTCCTTGATGGTCTGCGCGATGATGCGCAATATTACCGCCCACTTTATAACCTAGAGCGTATTGAAATTCTGCGCGGATCTAATGCGCTCTTATTCGGTCGTGGTGGCGGTGGTGGGGTGATCAACCGTGTGGCAAAACGCCCCGACCACACCGAACCTTTCACAGTTTTATCCACAAGCATAGATTCCTTTGGGGCTTATTCAGCGCAGGCTGACCTGAATAGAAATCTCTCGGACGAGAGCGCAGTCCGCGTGAATGCTTTCTATGAAAATATGGATAATCACCGCGATTTTTTTGGCGGTGAACGATTTGCACTGAACCCAACACTTAGCTTTGCCCCGTCGTTAGATACAAACCTATTAGTGTCATACGAATATTTGGATGATGACCGCACAGTTGACCGAGGTGTGCCATCACAAAATGTTGTCGCAGGGCCTGATGTCCCCCTTGAAGGCTATGATAATACTTTCTTTGGTTCCCCTGATGAAAACTATACCACTCTGCAAGCTCATATCCTGCGCGGCAATGCCGATCATAAATTTTCGGACTATTTGCGCGGTAATATCACCGTGCAATATGCTGATTATGATAAAGTTTATCAAAATTTATATGCCAGCGAAGAAGTCACCGTCAATGGTGGTTTATTCGATCAAGTAGAACTAGATGGCTACCGCGATACAACGGGCCGTAAAAACCTGATTATTCAAGCAAATCTAGTGAGTGAGTTTAAAACAGGGCCAATTGGTCATACCGTTTTGTTCGGTGCAGAATACGGTGACCAAAACACAAAAAATGACCGCGTTAATACTGTCTTTGCTGCCAATGGGAACGATCAATTATTCATTGATTTTACAGGGACATTGAGCATTCCCTCTTTTAGCTTCACGGCCCCTGCCCGCGACCGCGCGTCAAGTGTTGCTTTTACATCTGTGTATCTGCAGGATCAAATCAGCCTTTCTGAAAGCTTGAAAATTGTTCTGGCTGGTCGGTATGACCGCTTTGACATTGATGTCAGCAATATGTTCAACGCAAGGGAATTTGCAAGAACAGATTCAGAAATTACACCGCGTTTAGGGGTAATTTACAAACCACAGGAAAATATATCGTTTTATACAAGCTACAGCGAAACCTTCTTGCCACGGTCTGGGGAGCAGTTCCTAACCTTAAATTTAGAGAGCGCGAGCACACGTCCGCAATTTTTTGAAAATAAAGAAATTGGTGCCAAATGGGACATCAATGACATGCTGAGCCTAACGTCTGCCCTTTATGAACTTAAGCGTGAGAGCTATACGTCCGTAGACCCTGAAGACGCATCGCAAGTCATTGTTATTGAAGGGTCCAAAACGCAAGGCCTAGAAATACAGCTCATTGGAAACATCACAGATGCTTGGTATATCAGCACAGGTTACAGCTATATGAACGGAAAAGTGAACCGTGTTGATGGTCGTGGAAACGATGGCAAAAAAACCCGCCAAACCCCAAAACATATGTTTGCGGTTTGGAACAATGTGTCTGTGTCCGATGCATTTGAAATTGGTCTTGGGGCAACGTTTCAAGATAGCTACTTTGTGCGTGAAGATAATTCCGTAAAAGTGCCAAGCTACATCCGTTTTGATGCTGCAGCTTATTATAATATCAACGATACGACACGCTTGCAAATCAACGTAGAAAACTTATTAAATGCTGATTACTATCCTGATGCTCATAGCAATGATAATATTTCAACGGGTGAGCCACTAAATCTTAGACTAGCTATTTCAACTCGCTTTTAAGAGAACGATATCTGGTATTGAAAGCGCGATTATTTGATCGCGTTTTTCTATCAAATCAGGAATTTCAATGACTTAAGGAAAATTTAACACGCGCCCGCCTATGATGGCTCATTTCTATGAAAGAAATTGGGACATCTATGACAAATACGCATAATAAACGATGCTATAAAATGATAATTGGCTTTGTTGCCAGTTACATTTGCTTTTCTTTTGCTTTGCAGGCCAGCGAGCGCAGCTTACACATATATTTGGATGCGGATCGCTCGGTTAACAGTGAATCAGCGATTTCTATTGAACGCGGTGTCCGCACGGCCCTTGATGAAGTGGACAGTAAAGCAGGCGGTGTTAAGTTAGTGCTTGTCCCACTAGACCATCGTGGTAACGTATTACGCAGCAAACTGAATTTCAAAAAAGCTATTGCTGATGATACTGCGCTTGCTGTTATCACAGGTATTCATTCGCCGCCTTTGCTCAAAAACCGTCAATTTATCAACGAAAATAGGATGCCTACTTTGATCCCTTGGGCAGCAGCGGGTCCCATAACACGCGCACCTACCCAAAATAACTGGTTTTTCCGTGTCTCGGTGGATGACGCGCATGCTGGGGCTTTTATCGCCAACTATGCTGCCGCGCACAAAGCTTGCAACAGACCCGCTATGATGATTGAATCGACCCCTTGGGGTGACACCAACCTAAAAACAATTGGAGCTGAGCTTAAAAATTTAGGTATCGATGATGTCCCAGTGTTCCGTTTTGGATTTAATCTGAAACATGTTGGTGCAGAAATTCTGATCGCCAAAGCGAAAAAAGCCCAGGCAGATTGCCTGTTACTTGTTGGTAATTCAAGGGAAGGTGCATCCATCGTCAATGCAGCAGTGCCAAATGATACGGATGCTCAGGCGCTTAAAGTTATCAGTCATTGGGGCATTACGGCGGGTGCCTTAGAAAAAGCAGTTCCCCATGCTGTAAGACAGCGCGCAGGGCTAGAGTTCATCCAATCCTGCTACAGTTTTAATCGTCCCAACCTTGACGAATTTGGGCAAGCCGTGTTTGAGCGTGCTAAAGATTTATTCCCAGATCAAATCACACATGTGTCTGATATTAAATCCCCAGTTGGCTTCATACATGCCTACGACCTAACCCGAATATTAATTGCAGCGCTGGATCAAACACCGCCGCACCAAGATATTAAAATTGCCCGTAATGACCTACGGCAAACCCTGGAAAACCTGAAAACCCCTGTGAAGGGATTGGTAAAAACTTACGAAAAACCCTTTAGCGTTTATCATCCAGACACAGCAACAAATGCACACGATGCCCTAGGTGTGGAGCATTATTGTATGGCTTCATACAATGCACGCAACGACATTATCGTTGCTGTCAATCATGAAAACTAATTTGGAAAACTAAATTGTATGAAGCTTTACAAGATAAAGGTTTATTAGACGCGTGTCCGAAAAACTAAAAATACTATTGAAATTCGGCGCACTTGTGGTCGTTTCACTTGGCATTTTTGCCGTGATTGGTTCGGCTGTATTATTGCCTCAAATATCTAATAGCCTGAAAATCTCTAGTGAACAAACGCAAGAAGCGCTTGTCGAAATGCACCTCCAAAGTATCACGGCCACGCTCAATCAAAAACAATCTCGCTTGGTTGACATCGCAAGTTCTGAGGCGATTATCAGTGCTGTTTTGCTCGCCGAAGGCCAAAATCTTGAGATGATTTCATACCTGAACAGTGTGCTATATCGCGGTGAAGCGTTAGATGTCATAGTTGTTAATATACTGGGTGAAAAATTGCATGCGACAAATGACACGCACAAGCCTTTGAACAAGCAAGAAAAAGTTTTAGTAAAACATATTCTGGATGGCAGTAAACCTGTTGATATCATTGTCAATGATATTGCGGTTATGATCGGCGTACCCATTACTTATGGTGGGGGTATTGAAGGTGTGCTATTTGGAAAGTTTCCGCTGCACCAGTTAAACTTCATCAATGATGATAAGGTTAGCGATGTCTACATTGAACTGACCGCAAACGGAAATATGATTGCACTGGGTGTAAAGCCCACAGCCAACACCTACCAAAAAACAGGTTCCCTAGATATTAATGGCATGCGTTATAATATTCTGATTGATACATCCGTCTTAAATGAGCAAGCGAATAGATTACGAAACAGTCTACTGGCCGCATTGATCATGGTGATTGGTGTGTCGCTGATGCTTTTGTTTATTCTGGGCTATAAAATGTTGGTCACACCGTATCAAGCATTAGATACAGCGCAAAAAAAATTGCAGCAAAAGAACCGTGACTTGAATGAAGCTATTGTCACAGCAGAAGAAGCAAGTGCAATGAAAGGCCGTTTTCTAGCCAATATGAGCCATGAAATCCGCACACCTATGAATGGGATATTGCTGTCCTTAAACTTGGCGGAATCAACGACAGATACTGATGAAATAGACGAATTGATTTCTTCGGCGACTTTATCGACAACCGCACTTCTTGAGATCATTAACGACATTCTTGATTTCTCGAAACTGGAAAGTGGGAAGCTAACCATCAAGCGCGAGCCTTATTCCGTCAATAATGTCATTGTATCCGCCGAACGGCTTATGCGGCCATTGGCGGAAGAAAAAGGCTTATCATTTCAGGTGAGCTCTGACGTGGACACGAAACTTTATTTCATAGGCGATAACACAAGAATCAGCCAAGTGATCAATAATTTAGTTGGTAATGCCATCAAGTTCACCTCCGAAGGTTCGGTAACGCTTAAGGCACAGCATATAACCGAAGGTCCACAGTCTTTCTTATATCTTGAAGTGGTTGATACGGGCACAGGACTAAGACAGTCTGAGCAAAAACAAGTGTTTCAACGCTTTAAACAACTTGACAAGCACATGACAAAAACCGAAGGCACGGGTTTAGGTTTAGCGATTAGTTCTCAGCTAATAGAATTAATGCAGGGTGAAATTGCTGTGGAAAGTGATGGTTATTCAGGCAGTAAATTTTGGTTCCGCATACCCGTTAGCATTTCTGATACATCTGTTCCTGCAGTGCAGACAAAAAAGCAAGAAACCATAAACAGCCATCATCACATACTGCTGGCGGAAGACCTGCCCTTGAATCAAATGCTGATCAGCCGGCTGCTTGAGCGCCAAGGTTATAAAGTGGATGTCGTTGAAAATGGCAAAGACGCTTTCGAGCATGTCACCGCAGACCATTGTCCTTATGATCTTGTTCTGATGGATAATAAAATGCCTATATTGAATGGCATAGACACAGCCCGCGCGATCCGCGCGTCTGGTAGCAAACACGCTAACATCCCAATCCTTGCCTTAACCGCAGATGCGCTTCTTGAGCAACAAGAAACGTTCCTAGAAGCGGGTATGAATGGGTTCATTGGAAAACCCATTAACGAACAACTGCTACAGCATGAAATTGGGCGTGTAACCTCAGAATTTGAACACTGCGCCAAGGAGCAATGCGACAAGGAGCAATGCGACAAGGAAAAATACGGCAAATCTGCAGCGATACTTAAATCCGATGAAAATCACGTCTTCCGTTTTATATATGTTAGCGAAGCCCGCGCGCCTGATATTAATTACAATAATCTGGTCAAAAAATGTGCTGCGTATAACCAAACACACAACATCACGGGGATTCTTTGGTTCATTGATGGGTATTTTGTTCAAGCCCTAGAAGGGGATGAAAAATCTGTCGCACACATACTTGGCAGAATATTATTAGACCGCAGGCATACAATTCTGCGAACCTTATCCAGCAGCTATGTTAAAGAACGACAGTTTACTGATCAAAGTATCAGCATGTTTGCTGATCCAGTCAGGGCTAAAGCCTATCTGCGACAAACGTGCGGTGATTTTAAAACCGTTGAACATCTGCACGCAATAGAACTTAATAAGGCGGTGCTTTCTTCTTCTAATCAATTTTTCAGTTAAGCAATGTTGCGGCATTTAAGATACACTAAGTGCTTGGTTAAGCGCTTCTTGGCCTATTCCACTAAAGAACAGTAATGACAAAGCAAATATTCTGTGCCAGTCTTTAGCTACAAACTTTGTGAATGAGGTTTGAGTATATAAAAGTATGTTTGATTTTCACTTATGGCAATGGGAGAGGGCCAGTCGTGATAATCTAGTAAACACATGAAACAGGGGAGTTTCCGCATGAATTTTCGAAATGGTGTTGCAACCATCCCAATGATGCTCGCTTTATCGGGCTTAACCGCTGCAAACGCGCAAGACGCCGATACAAGTTCATCCTTCGCGTATGAAGAAATTACAATCACCGCCACAAAACGACCAACGACGCTGCAAGAAACACCCGTCGCGGTATCTGTTACCAGTGAAGAAACCATTCAAAAAGCGCGGGTGCTTGATATTAAAGACCTCAGCTCGATTGTGCCTTCCCTGCGTATTAATCAGCTACAGACATCCTCTAACACCAACTTCATCATCCGTGGTTTTGGTAATGGCGCCAATAATGCGGGTATTGAACCAAGCGTTGGGGTGTTTATTGATGGGGTCTATCGTTCGCGCTCTGCGGCCCGAATTGGTGATCTGCCTAAACTGCAACGCATCGAAGTGCTACGCGGCCCACAAAGCACCCTGTTTGGTAAAAATGCATCAGCTGGTGTTGTCAGCGTTGTTTCTGCCAAACCATCGTTTGATCCTGAAGGTTATGTTGAAGCTGGTTATGGCAACTATAATAACCTCACAGCCAAAGGGTATTTCACCACAGGCATTTCAGATTCTGTTGCTTTCAGCATCGGGGGTAATGTTAATAAGCGTGATGGCTATGTTGAATCAGGCCTCAGCGATGTCAGTGATTTTAATAACCGCGACCGTTGGAGCGTGCGGGGACAATTACTTGCCGAACCTAGTGATGCAACAAGCATCCGCGTTATCGCTGATATGTCAAAAATTGATGAAATTTGCTGCGGTGTCACCAACTACCAAAACCAATTAGCAGCTTTTGCTGTTGCAGCCCTTGGCGGCCAGTTTAACGATGAAAATGACCCTTTTGAATTAGTTGCTTATCAAAATTTTGATGGCGTAAACAGTGTTGATGATAATGGTATATCTTTGCATATTGATCATGAGTTGGATTCTTATGCAATTACGTCAATCACATCCTACCGCAATAATGATAGTTTCTTTGACACGGATGCGGATTATAATAGCTTAGAACTCTTAGACAGTGTTTCCAGTGATACGGACATCAGCACGATAACACAGGAACTGCGTGTTGCTTCAACAGGGGCTGAAAATACCCTTGATTGGATGTTTGGTGTCTATTATTTCACCGAAGATGTCGAACAAACCACAGGCCTTAAATACGGTGCTGATCTGCGTAATTATATTGATGTTTTGGCGAATGGGCCAGCCACACTTGCAGGTTTTGAAGGTTTGTACGGCCATGCCCCAGGCACATATTTCAGTAGTGATGTGGCCACAGTAGAATCCTTCACTCAGGATAATACAGCCTATTCCTTGTTTGGTAATATCGATTGGCATATCAATGAAATGATAACGATTAGTGGTGGCTTCAATTACACCAAAGATAAGAAAACTATCGATGGATCGACTGTGAATAACGATACTTTTTCTAACATTGACTTTGTTAACGATCCGACGCTTCTTGGCATTACATTGCCCCAAGTTCTGTTCGGTTCAACCTTCACAGATTTAACTGAGCTAGCTGCGACACCAGAAAATATTGCTGCTATTGAAACGGCTGCCCCAGGCACGTCGGCTGCCATCCAAGCTGGTGTGGATGCAGGGATTGCTGAACTCATACCGTTGCAATTCCAACCGCAGTTCTTACCTTTTCCAAATGCTGTTGAAGATGGCAAAACAAACGATAGTGATTTCACTTGGAACATCAAAGCAGCTTGGGATGTCAATGACTGGTTAAATACATATGTCAGTGTTGCGACGGGCTTCAAGTCATCCTCTTGGAACTTAAGCCGTGATTCACGCCCGTTCCTTCTCGATGATCTCGCCCTTGCATTAGCAGGTTTGCTGCCAGCAAACTATTGGCCTGGTAGTGAAGAAGGCCGTGATGGAGCTGGTTTATTGCCGTCTGCCCAATATACAGAAAATGGCCGCAACTTCTTAACCCGTTTTGCAGGACCGGAAGAAGCAAAGGTTTATGAGATTGGCTTTAAAGCCCGATATGAACGCGGTGCCGTTAATATCGCGGTTTTTAACCAGATTATTAGTGGTTTCCAATCTAATACTTTCTTAGGGACTGGTTTTGCCTTGAACAACGCTGGTAAGCAATCCACTAAGGGTTTTGAACTGGATATGACCTATGCACCAACCGATTGGATGAAGCTTTCTTTCTCAGGAACATTCCTTGACCCGATCTATGATGAATTTGAAGGTGGTGTAGATGGCCTAAATAGCTTGACGGGTGAACGCCCTGCGGGGATTCCTTCACGGGCAACATCCACGTCTGTTGAATTTAATAAAGATTTCGACAGCGGGGCTTCCGCATACTTCCGCATGGACTGGCAGCATGAAAGTAGGACCCAAGCCAGTGAAACTTTTACCGCTTTGGTTGGATCAGAAGAACCGTACCGCACCATCAACACATTCAATGCCAGTCTTGGCATCGACATGGAAAATGGTTGGGCGCTGCAATTATGGGGACGCAACCTGTTTAATGATGAATATATCACAACATTATTCCCAGGCGTTGCTCAAGAAGGTGTCGTTAACGGTTACCGTAACACACCGCGCACCTATGGTTTTAATGCGCGCTTTAACTTCTAAAGTCTCTCTCAGCAGCTAAGTATCTGCTTCGCATAAAACAACACCGCCTAGATCTTTTTAGGCGGTGTTTTCTTTCAAAGTGCTGCCAGTGCTAAATTTTTAAACTCAAAAGACCAAAGGAAAGCGCGATGAACTTTAAAGACTTTGCCATGTCCCGTAAAAGCGCCCGTGGCTTTTTAGATAAACCAATTCCAAAAGACCTTGTGGATGAAATCATTGAGGCCGCCAAATGGGCGCCGTCGTCCTACAACACACAGACATGGCACATTCATGCTGTGGCTGGGGATGTACTGGATAAAATCCGCGCAGGCAACACTGAAAACACCCTAGCTGGGAAGCCGCATAATCGGGATTTCCCCTACAAAGAAGACTATGAAGGCGAACACCGCCAGCGCCAAATTGCTGTTGCCATTCAATTGTTTGACGTGATGGGCATCACAAGGGATGACAAAGAAAAACGCATGGACTGGATGCTGCGAGGGTTTCGCCAATTTGATGCCCCTGTTTCCTTAATTCTTACCTATAATAAATACCTAGAGCCTGCTGCGATTAGCCAATTTTGCCTTGGGTCGCTGGCATACGGTATTGTCCTAGCGGCTTGGGACCGTGGCATTGGCTGTGTCATCAACGGCCAAGGGATTATGCAGTCGGATGTGGTGCGCGAACATGCGGGCATTCCCGATGATGAAAGTATCTTGATCTGCATTGCGCTGGGCTATCCTGATGACAGCTTTCCCGCTAATCATGTGCGCTCGACCCGCGAGGACAACAAAAACTTTGTCACTTACCAAGGGTTTTCTGAGTAAACGAATAGGGGTAGTCCTAGACAGAATAGGCTAAACCCTATGATAATAGCGGATTTTAGCGTTTTCCTATGGGCTATACACCCATGCTTAGACCATATTTAGGATTGACATTCACCCCCTCAGCCTGCAAACAAATTAGGGTTAACCGAGTAAATGTGTAAACGGCTACAGTCGGATGGGAATAGTTATGAGAAAACTTGATGATATTCTTGCAGAGATTGAAGAATCACCCGACGGCCCAGAGGTAGCAGCAATTTTTGATTTTGACGGCACCCTGATTGCGGGTTTCTCGGCAACACTCTTTTTAAAGGAACAAGTAAAGCGGGGTGATTTGTCAGCGCTAGAGCTATTAGAACTGACAACAGTGGTCAGTCAATATAGCGCTGGGTCACTTGGTTTTTCAGGACTAATGCTCGCCTCGTCTAAGATGATGAAGGGTGTAACCGAAGACAGCTACCGCGAATTTGGCGAAGGCCTGTATGAAAAAGAAATCGCCAAACGCATTTACCCAGAATCACGTGCGATTGTCGAAGCCCATCTTGCAAAAGGCCATACTGTCGCAGTTGTTTCAGCCGCGACCCCTTATCAGGTGGAACCCGCGGCCTTCGATATGGGTATCAAGCACGTCCTGTGCAGCCATTATGAAGTTGAAAACGGTGAATTTACGGGGGAGATCATCAGACCACTTTGTTTTGGTGAAGGTAAAGTGATGGCCGCAGAAAAACTGGCCGATGAAACAGGCGCTGACCTTGATCTGAGCTTTTTCTATACGGACAGCTATGACGATATAGAACTGTTAGACCGAATTGGCCTGCCACGCCCACTCAATCCCAATAAAAAACTAATGGAAGTGTCTAAAAATCGCGGTTGGCCTGTTGCTAGTTTTTCAAGCCGAGGCCGTCCTGGTATTTTGGATTATGCCCGAACAATTGCTGCGACGGGGACTATGGTTGGTTCTTTCTTTGCAGGGCTACCGATTTGGGCGCTTACAGGGTCCCGTGCGGCTGCAAATAATTTTTCAACATCGATTTTTGCGGACATCAGTAGTGCACTTATTGGCTTAAAACTTGATGTAAACGGCGAGCATCACCTATGGGAAAAACGCCCCGCCGTTTTTATGATGAACCATCAAAGCAAAGCTGATGTTGTGATTATGGCAAGCCTTATTCGCCGCGACATCGTTGGTGTCGGCAAGCAAGAAATAAAAGACACCCCCTTCATTGGTAAAACAATGGAATTGGCAGGTACTGTCTTTATTGACCGCGCAAATGCTGCAAGTGCCATTGAAGCGATGGCACCGCTTGTTGATGTGATGCGCAATGAAGGCAAATCGGTGGTTATCGCCCCTGAAGGCACCCGCACTATAACACCAAAACTTGCGCCCTTCAAAAAAGGACCTTTCCATATTGCCATCCAAGCGGGTGTGCCTGTGGTGCCTGTGGTGATCCATAATGCGATCGATGTCGCCCCTAAAGGGGAATTTGTCTTTAGACCAGCAACAGTGAAAGTTGATGTTTTACCCCCAGTTGATACAACAAACTGGTCTGCTGAAACCATTGATGACCATGTTGCGGAAGTGCGTGGCATGTACCTAGCAACACTTGGTCAAAGCGATGAGGAGCCTTCTAGGCCTGCAAAAAAGGCAGCCCAGAGCAAGTCCGATCAGAACAAGTCCGACCAGAACAAAGCGGCCAATAAAAAACCAACTAGAAAAAAAGCCCCTACTAAAAAAGCCCCTACTAAAAAAGCAGCGACGAAAAAGGGTCCCGTGAAAAAGGCAAAAAAAACCACCCGCGCAAAAAAGGGTGGTAATGAGTAAATTTTCAGAAATTCCTGAACTCATCGAAGCGGCACCTGACCGCCCTATTCTTTTCATTTTGGAAACAAGAAATAAGTTCGAAGAAAAACTGCTCAACGAATGGCTAACACATGAAATCACTAAAAAGTCTAACAATAACACTATTTCAAGGGTTACGGTTCACATTCGCAGCTCAGCCCAGTCCAGCAAGCTAGAACCACTCCAAACAGCACTGGGAACACATGTTGATACGCTTGTGATTCCGCTTCGTGTCGCTTGGACATTGCCAGCCGATAAAACGAATAAGCCTTTTAACCTGCGGCATTTTCTGCCAGGGGATCCGCGTAATCCTGGTCAACTTCGCGCCCGAAGCATCCTAGCCAAGGACCCCTCTCGTATGCATCTTCTCGCAGGGGAAAGCGCCTCTATCAGTGATCTGCGCATCCGATTTGAACGCAAAACCACTGAGCAAGGGGAAAATAGTGTCGCGGATTTTGCCAATTTTGTCGCACGCCAAGCCACAATTGTCATGGACCTTGCAGAACGTAAATTACGTGGTAGCCGCTATAAAGTTCCGCGCTTCATTACTGAAAATTTGCTTGCAAGCCCAAAGTTTCAAAAGGCTGTTGCCGCCTTAGCACAAGAAGAAAATCGCACCGTTGCCGACATTATTGAAGAAGCAAAAGCCTATATGAAGGAAGTCATTTCGGTCCCGACACCTTTGTTTATTGACCTGAAAGCCCGCTTTGACCGCTATATTTTAACCCAAGGCTACGAGCCTGAAATGGTGATGTCTGAAAAGGACTTGGCCAAGCTTAAAAAGATCGTTCAAGAAAATCCAAGTCTGATCGTGTGGACCCACAAAACCTATCTGGATGGTTCGGTTGTTCCTGCTTTTTTATACAAGCATGATTTTCCCATCGCGCATATTTTTGGGGGTGTGAATATGGCATTTGCTGGCCTCGGCACCCTTATGCGGCGCTCGGGCGGAATATTTATCCGTCGCACCTTTCAAGACAATCATGTTTATAAACTCGTGCTGCGGCACTATATCGGTTATTTGATGGAAAAACGTTTTCCTCTGCAATGGTCTTTTGAAGGCACACGGTCGCGTGTTGGCAAGCTAATGCCACCGCGCTATGGGCTGTTGAAATATACCCTTGAAGGTGCTTGGGCAACCGATTCCACTGACATCAATATCATTCCCGTGTCCATCAGTTTTGACCAGATTGTCGATGTTGAAGAATATGCGACCGAACAAACAGGCCGCATCAAAAGCCCAGAAACTTTAAAATGGTTGCTAGGGTATATCAAAAGCCTCCGCAAGCCATCAGGCCGCATCTATGTTGATATAGGGGACCCTGTTGTTTTGGACGAAGCCCCACACCCAGATGACCGTTTGGCTTTATCCAAAATCGCCTTTAATGTCGCTGTAAACACCAATAAAGTCAGTCCCATAACATTGCCTTCTATGGTGTCTATGATTTTGCTGGGTGCGGCACCGCGTGCCCTAACCGTGCAAGAAATTGAAGATCAATCAAAGGGGTTGATTTTATGGGCGCTTGAGCGTGGTATCCGTGTCAGCAGTGACTTTGCCCCAAAAAACAGCGATCACTTAAGCCAAATTACCGAGGTCTTAGTCGAAAACGGCTTGCTGATCCGCTACGATGAAGGCTCTAGTATTGTGTATGCCATTGCTCAGGACCAGCAGCCCATTGCAAGCTATTATCGCAATATGATTATTCACCATTATCTGCACAAAGCCATCATCGAAATGTCCTTAACACTGGCGGCAAAAACACCATCAGAGCAAAGCTCAACTGTCTTCTGGGACGAAGTTTTTCGCCTGCGTGATTATTTAAAATTTGAATTTTTCTATCCCCCTAAGGAAGATTTTAAAGCCGAAATTGAAACCGAGCTGAGCCGTGTTGACACCCATTGGAGCGACAAAATCAACCGCGGTCATGATGGGATTGAAGACCTTCTTGATCAAATGCATCCTTGGGTTGCTCATGCGTCCCTATTGACATTTGTCGAAGCCTACACAGTTATTTTTGACTTGCTGGCCCGCAAAGGCAATGCCCAAGCACCCGATATCAAATCGAGCGTAAATTTAGCCCTAACAGAAGGGCGGCAAGCTTGGCTGCAACGACGCATTACCAGCGAGGCGTCCATCGGAAAAATTCTTTTTGAAAATGGCTATAAACTTGCTGAAAATTTAGGGCTAACAGACGTTGCCAGCGAAAATATTTACGAAAAGCGCATCGAAAAACTAAATGAATTTAAAGAAATCGCCGCGCGTTTAAACAGTATTCGCGCAGGCGCACTAGGCGCTATGATTGAAAACCCGATATTAAACCCAATCCCAGCACCCACATCACCCAAAAAACATGACAATAAAGTGGATTAAATGACCATGCAGCAACTCTCAGCCCAAGATGCACAGTTTTTATACTTACAAACCAGTAATAATCTAACACATGTGACGGGTATAGCACTTTATGATCAGTCTACTGCACACGGCGGTAAAGTCCGCTTTAAAGATATTATCAAACACGTGGAAAGCCGCCTAGATACATCACCTGTATTCAAGCGCCGCTTAAAACGATTACCCCTTGATTTTGATTTCCCTTACTGGATAGAAGATAATTTCTTTGATCTTGAGCATCATATTACTCATGTGCGTTTACCAGACCCAGGCGATTGGCGACAATTTTGTATTCATATTTCACGCTATCACAGCCGCCCTATGGATATGAATCGCCCTTTATGGGATATGTATGTAGTCGAAGGATTAGACGGCTTGCCTGATGTTCCCAAAGGCAGCTATGCTATCGTGACGCGCGTACATCATGCTGCTATTGATGGGGCTTCAGCGGCACACTTTTTTGCCGCGATTAGTGACTTGGACGCAAAAGGAACCCGCGCAATCCCAGCGCCAAAGACCCCTTACGAGTTAGGGAAAGACCCATCAAGCTATGAAACGATTCGCCGTGCGACGTTTAGCAATATGATGTCACCTGTGAAAATGGCTCAAACTATGCTGCGTTTTACACCAGCTTTGTGGGAAGGCCTACAAAAATCCTTAAAATCAGAAGACGGCAGCGCTAAAGTACCCTTTACACGCTTCAATCAAAATGTGTCGCCGCATAAAGTCTTTGATGCTGTGGGCTTTCAGCTTGATGATATGAAAAAAATTCGCGCTCTTGCTGAAGGCTCAACCCTTAATGATGTGGTTTTAGCTGTGTGCAGCGGTGCACTGCGCCTATATCTAGCGCATCACGGGGAATTACCAGACGATTCGTTAATTGCAGTTGCGCCCATAAACGCCCGTTCTAAAAAATCAGGCAATGCAGACAAGCCTGGTAATAATATCTCAGCTATGAATGTTGCCCTAGCAACCCACTTAAAAAACCCTGTGTCTCGCTTACAAACTATACGGGATACAACACAGCAAACCAAGGCTGCTAAATCGGGCCTGTCTGCGCGGATGATGACCGATCTGTCAAAGCATATTCCAGGGGCGACGATGGCAGGGGTGGCGCGTGTTCTGGTTAATGGTCAGTTTGCACCTCAACTGTGTAATTTGTTCATATCAAACGTACCAGGCCCGCAAGTACCGCTTTATATGAATGGGGCCAAAACAATCACCCAATATGGCATGGCACCGCTTTCTGATGGGATGGGGCTTTTTATCGCCACACCGAGTTATAATGGCGAAATCACTTTTGGAATTACGTCCTGCCGTAATATTATGCCCGATGTACATTTCTTCCGTGAATGTTTGAAAGCGTCGTATGAGGAACTATTTACTATTGCCGTTAAAACGGCTCAAAAATCTGCCTCGACGAAGAAACCCGCGAAAAAAACGCCTGTGAAAAAGACCCCTGTGAAAAAAGTGTCTGCGAAAAAAACGGCCCGAACACCCGCAAAACCTACCGCAAAACGCAAAACTACTTCATAAAATGCTTAGTAAGTTAAAAATCATAATATTGATGAGCTTCTCTTCATCATGGAAAAAAGTATAGGAGTTTACAGTTGCCTTTTTCCCGATCATCAAAACTTGAAAAAGTTATGGACAATGCTGCCACTTATAAAGAATGGCGCGAAACCGCAAAACAATATGACCAATTAAAAGGCTTTGAACGCTGGCGCAGTAAAGAAGCCTCCGAACACTATGACTTTTCATCGATCCGTGAACGCCTTGAAGACTTATCTCGTTTACGGGAAAAAGGTGATAATGCAGGCCTGCTGTTTGCTTTGAACGAAGGAATACATGGCAATATGGGGGGCATGGGTAAGCAAGCCCTTTATTCAAAATCCCGCATTGGTACCAAACGCTTAATCGAAGCCTATATTTCTGAAATCGACGACTCTTTGCTATATCTTGCCAGCCCACAGGTTGATGACATTAGTTTTGAAGAAAAACTTGATTTTTTTCGTCGTGCTCAGCACTGTTATGGTCGTAGCGCCTTGATGATGAGCGGATCTGGCACGCTGTTTTACTTTCATATCGGTGTTGTGCGTGCGCTTCTAAAGGAGCACCTCGTACCCGGGGTTATTTCGGGGTCCAGCGGCGGCGGATTTATTGGTGCAGCACTTGCTACCCATACGGATACGGAACTTGATGTTCTGTTGGCATCAGAAAATTTAGTGTTTGGCGAGGCTAAACGCAGCATTTTAGATTATCTGATGCCTATGCCTTTTAAATTGTTAGAAGTCGACGAAGTCAAACGGATTATGGCGACAATCATCCCTGATATGACCTTCCAAGAAGCTTATGCTAAAACAGGTCGCCATCTTAATATTTCAATCGCACCTGCGGAAAAACACCAAACATCGCGACTACTTAATGCAATCACATCACCAAATGCCTATATCCGTGAAGCTATTTTGGCCTCAGCCGCCGTGCCTGGCATTTATCCACCCGTTGCGCTTGCGGCAAAAGATAGCCAAGGAAAACGCCAACCTTATGTACCAGAACATAAATGGGTCGATGGTTCTGTCAGCGATGATTTACCCACCAAGCGTCTTGCGCGTTTGTATGGTGTTAACCATTATATTGTCAGCCAAACCAACCCCCACGTTATTCCGTTCATTACGGATGCTAATCAAAAGCGCGATATCCTGTCGCTGTTTCAATCCGCTGGGATGAACACCACCCGCTACTGGGTAAACGCCAGTGCAAATGTTATGAAAAAGCCACTGTCTTACATCCCGCCGCTACAAAAACTATCAACAATGATGCTTTCCATTATCAATCAGGATTATATTGGCGATATTAACATTGTACCGCCCTTCCGTTTTTATGACTTGCGCAAAATACTCTCCCATCTCACCGAAAAAGAAATTCAACAGCTTGTGAATGCTGGCGAACGCGCCACTTGGCCAAAAATTGACCAAATCCGAATACAAACACGGATTGGGCGTACCCTAGATACGATTTTACATGACTTTGAGGCCGAACATGTCGAGCATGTGAACGAGCACCGCAAACAGAAAGCATAGTGAAAAATGACCGACTACCCTACTACCACAATCACTGAGGCGTTCTTAGAAAATATCCAAACGGGACTAGGTCCTGTTAAACTATACAGCCGCTGTTGGACACCTACTCAGCCTGCCAAGGCCGTTGTGTTGATTGTGCATGGCCTTGGGGAGCATTGCCAGCGCTATAATCACGTTGCTCGTAACTTGAATACACGGGGGTACCGTGTTTATGCCCTTGATCATTTGGGCCATGGAAAATCAGATGGACACCGCGTGTTTGTAGATCGCTTTAACGACTATCATACAGGTGTCACAGCTTTATATGAAAAAGCCAAAGCAGAAAATAGCGCAGTACCCATTTTTATTATTGGTCACAGCATGGGCGGCCTTATTACCGCAACATGGCTGTTGGAACATCAAGCGAAAATAAAAGCCTGCGTCCTGTCTGGTCCCGCGATTAAAGCCAGTGAAGAGCCAAATATAATTACGCGCTTCATCGGTAATTTCTTATCGCGCTTTTTTCCCAAAACAGGGTTGCTAGCACTTGATGCAACAAGCGTAAGCCGTGACAAATCAGTCGTTGATACCTATCTGTCCGACCCGCTTGTTCACAGCGGCAAAATCCCCGCCAGATTAGCGATGGAACTGCTAAGCACAATGAAAGATATTCAAGCGCGCGCAGGCGAAATTATCCTGCCCCTGTTGCTTATGCATGCTGGGCAAGACCGTTTAACCGCTGTTGATGGGTCAAAATTTTTGCACGAAAAAGCAGGCTCCACGGATAAAACCCTCAAAATATACCCTGACCTTTATCATGAGATTTTTAACGAACCCGAACAAGATGAGGTTCTCGCCGATATGGGTGTCTGGCTTGACAAGCACATGGGCTAAAACCACAGGAGAGATAACAGGAGAGATAACAGGAGAGATAACAGGAGAGATAACAGGAGAGATAACAGGAG